>NZ_VOZF01000060.1:0-3418 GCF_013419905.1 Acinetobacter sp. YH12046 | reverse complement strand
GGCCAGGCCTCAGCATTTTATTATGGTGATCCCCTGGGCGAAATGCGCCTGGTAAGCAGAGTTTTTGAAATGTAAGGCCTTTGAATAAGACAAAAGGCTGCCTCATCGCTAACTTTGCAACAGTGCCAGTTTTATTACGAACGTGTTTTGGGTGGACAACGGAAAACATATTTCATCGAAAGACCAAAAAAAGAAAAAACACTTCCTGTTGTGATGAGTGAAGAAGAAACCATTCGGGTACTACGCGCTATTGAAAACGTGAAACACAAGGCTATTCTGATGACTATTTATTCGGCAGGTTTGCGCATTTCTGAATGTATAAACCTGAAAATAAAAGACATTGACTCCAAGCGCATGCAAATTCGTATAGAACAGTCAAAAGGAAAAAGAGATCGTTATACCATTTTATCTGAGAAAACATTAATTATTTTAAGAACATACTTTATGGAATATAAACCAAAAGATTATTTATTTGAAGGTCAAAAAGGTGGCGCATACTCAAGCCGAAGTATTCAAAACATTTTTAAAGCAGCTGTTTTAAAAGCAAAGATTCAAAAGGAAGTTACTGTACATACCTTACGACATAGCTTTGCAACGCATTTGCTTGAGAATGGTACGAGTTTACGTTATATTCAATCGTTGTTAGGTCATTCAAGCAGTAAAACAACTGAGGTTTATACACATATTACCACCAAGGGAATGGAACAATTAAAAAGTCCGATGGATTTGTTAGATATATAGAAAGGATTTGTATATTTGAGCAAAACTTAACAAAAAGCACTATGAATATAAATCCTTTTGAGAGAGTAGAAACGAACGGTAAACGGTTGAAAACGGATTTGTCACTGATAATGAAAGGTTTAGCAAAATAAGATATAGTGGATATATACGCCATTTGGCGTATAGCCACTTGTTATGTGCCATTTTTGAATGACAATGCGAATAGATACGGACAAACAAATGAATTTACTTAGTGATAAGAACGTTGCAATAATTGGTGGTGGACCCGTTGGACTGACTATGGCAAAATTATTACAGCAAAACGGCATAGACGTTTCAGTTTACGAAAGAGACAACGACCGAGAGGCAAGAATTTTTGGTGGAACCCTTGACCTACACAAAGGTTCAGGTCAGGAAGCAATGAAAAAAGCGGGATTGTTACAAACTTATTATGACTTAGCCTTACCAATGGGTGTAAATATTGCTGATGAAAAAGGCAATATTTTATCCACAAAAAATGTAAAGCCCGAAAATCGATTTGACAATCCTGAAATAAACAGAAATGACTTAAGGGCTATCTTGTTGAATAGTTTAGAAAACGACACGGTTATTTGGGATAGAAAACTTGTTATGCTTGAACCTGGTAAGAAGAAGTGGACACTAACTTTTGAGAATAAACCGAGTGAAACAGCAGATTTGGTTATTCTTGCCAATGGTGGAATGTCGAAAATAAGGAGCTTTGTTACCGACACGCAAGTTGAAGAAACCGGTACTTTCAACATCCAAGCTGATATTCTTCAACCGGAAATAAACTGTCCCGGATTTTTTCAGCTATGCAACGGCAACCGATTAATGGCGGGACATCAGGGCATTTTATTGTTTGCCAATCCCAATAATAATGGTGCATTGTATTTAGGAATTAGTTTTAAAACGCCCGATGAATGGAAAAATAAAATTCCCTTAGATTTTCAGGACAGAAACAGCGTTGCCGATTTTTTATTGAAAAGATTTTCCAAATGGAGTGAAGTTTACAAACAATTAATACGTTCGGTATCAACATTTCAATGCTTGCCCACAAGGAAATTTCCTTTGAACAATGATTGGAAAAGTAACCGTCCATTACCCATAACAATGATTGGCGATGCTGCTCATTTGATGTCGCCTTTTGCAGGACAGGGTGTAAATACGGGATTATTGGATGCTTTGATATTGTCTGAAAACCTTACAAACGGAGAATTTACAAGTATTGAAAATGCCATCGAAAACTACGAACAACAAATGTTTGTTTATGCAAAAGATACGCAGGACGAATCGACAGAAAACGAAACCGAAATGTTTAGTCCCAATTTTTCGTTTCAAAAATTATTGAATCTATAAACAGTAAGAAAAAACGGCTACTAACAAGCAGTTTTGCAATAGTGGGGCAGAAGTGCAAAATTGAACTTGTGTGCTTCTATCAACTTTTGTACATTAGCTGCCAGTTTAAGATGGGTGCATTTGAGTATGCCCAAAGGAGCCCGCAAGTATGCGCAGGACGAAGCCAGTAGCCGCGCCGATGGTGGCGCGGGTCTATCTGCGCGTCAGCACCGACGCGCAGGACTTGGAACGCCAAGAGGCGATCACTACGGCCGCGAAGGCCGCCGGCTACTACGTCGCCGGCATCTACCGTGAGAAGGCATCCGGCGCACGCGCCGACCGGCCTGAGCTGCTGCGCATGATCGGCGACCTACAGCCCGGCGAGGTGGTCATTGCCGAGAAGATCGACCGCATCAGCCGCCTACCTTTGCCCGAGGCCGAGCGCCTGGTGGCCTCGATACAGGCCAAAGGCGCACGCCTGGCCGTCCCTGGCGTGGTCGATCTATCCGACCTGGCGGCCGAGGCCCAGGGCGTCGCCAAGATCGTGCTGGAAGCCGTGCAGATCATGCTTTTTCGCCTGGCCTTGCAGATGGCCCGCGACGACTACGAGGACAGGCGCGAACGCCAGCGCCAAGGCATTGAGTTGGCCCGCCAGGCCGGGCGGTACAAGGGCCGCCGTGCTGATCCGAAGCGCCGCGCCCAAGTTGTCGCGCTGCGCAAGTCCGGCTACAGCATCAACAAGACCGCCGAGCTGGCCGGGTACAGTGCGGCCCAGGTGAAACGGATATGGGCCGAGGTCAGCCAGGCCGAAGCGAAGCAGCACGGCGCGTTCGTGGAGGACGCATTGACGGAAGCCGATGCCCTGGCCGCTGTCGGCCAGGATGAGCGCCAGGAGGAAAGGGCATGAAGAAGCCGAACCAAGACGACGAGCCGTTTTTCATCACCGAGGAGATTGCGGCCGAAATGATCGCCGGCGGCTATGAGTTCGAGCTGCCGCCCATTCCTTGCACCATCCGCCTACGCGACGTGCTGGAGCGCATGACCGATGCTGAGCTAGCATTGCAGCCGGGCGAGATCGCCGACCAGGAGCGTGAACGCTGCCGGCGCAAGCCGTGTTCAACCTCATGATCTGGTCATGGTATTTTTCATGGCACTGAGCCTGATAGTTCTTGCAAATTGTTGTCACTAAAGGGTTTTGTGTGCTTGTTTACAATCGAGTGGGAGTGACGGGCACTGGCTGGCAATGTCTAGCAACGGCAGGCATTTCGGCTGAGGGTAAAAGAACTTTCCGCTAAGCGATAGACTGTATGTAAACACAGTATTGCAAGGACGCGGAACATGC
>NZ_VOZF01000059.1:0-4522 GCF_013419905.1 Acinetobacter sp. YH12046 | reverse complement strand
TTTTTAAATATTTCAGCAGTTTTTAAGGTTGCAATATTCATATTAAGTCCTGTTATTAAACCAAATATTTGTTAAATAGTTCGGTGTAAGTGTCTTGATTTACATCGTCTTTATTCAAATTGATTTGAACACTCTCATAAATCCTTCTTAAGAAAACATACTGAATAAAATCATCTGCATAATTCTTAATTCGGGGCAGGTAATTCAGCTCTAAAGGAATGTAGTAGTCCATTTTTCTAAAGTTTTTCCCTGTTTTTTTGAAGTGATAACTGACCGCATCAACAAACAATCGTCCGATCTGGTGCCGATTCCCTTTGAAGACTCCGTAAAATTTCAGATCATCATAAAATGACTGCAACTTAGACATGCCAACGCTTTTGTCATTATTTGAAATAAGTGTATTTATAATTTCAACATAGCTTTTTTTAATCAGCTGCACGCTAGGCTCATCAAATCGCCAAGTCCATGTATAGTTTTTTGCACTTTTCTCCGTATCAGGATAATTCTTTGATTTCTTTTTTGAGTGTGAAAGGCGCACCAGTTCAACATTTTTCCCATTTCCAAACGCAACTTTTAAAAAGGGCTTTTGTAAAACAAATTTGAATTTTTCATGGTCATTAAAATATGTCTGAATCAATGAAATTTGTTCTTGTTCTTCTTCTCGATTCCACGTTGTTTCAACTTCTGATATTCGCTGTTTGACTATTTTCTTTAATTGCCCCTCGCTTTTAAGAGTGTTGTATTCATTGCTTTTTGGAGTTGTCACAAACAGCCAAAATTCCCATATATCTTGGTCATAACGCTTTTGAATAATTAAATCCGCAATAGGCTCATTTTTTTTATTTAAACGATAAGTCCTTTGTCGTGGGCTTAAATCTAAAGAATATTTTTGGCTGAGTTTTTTTATGAGTTTTTGGATTTTATCTGCAAACATCGTGTTATCAGATTCAATAGTAAAGTGACTATAGAAATACGCACCGTTTGCAACTTTATCTACAATTTTTTGCGCTGTATAACGACTGTTCGGGCTGTAATGAATCATTTTATTGTTACCAAGCAATATTTGTTCAATTGTCATCAAACAATATTCTAAAAAGTCCTATGTAATCAAGCAATATTTATTCTAACTAAAAGCTATATTTTATAATGCTTTCAACGATTTTGATTTTTTACCAATGCCAAAGGCATTGGTCGGACTTAATTGACACAATTTGTCATCGTGCAATCAAGTGGTTCCTAGGTGACGGAATTTACATCTGTTTTTGCTTGGTTTATAGTCGCAATATTCATTGACTTAAAGCAGTCTGACCAACTGCCTGACCATTTTCGTTTTAGCGATTTTGAGCAGGCAACAGCCTGCTTAAAGCCATGTTTTTTTAGATAGCGCACAATTCAGAACTAGCCATTTTGAGTTGACCGATTGAGCGTACTACTGGAGAAATCCCGTTCGGTACGATCTGATGGGCGCTAGGGAGTTGTAATACTCCTTTTCGATCCAATCCGTTGTAAACGGGGTTGGGCGACAAGGACACGGGAGCCTATAAACAATCGAATGATTGTGAAGTGGTCGTGAGGTTAGATATAGCCTGACTAGATACAATTTTTTTTGTATTGAAACCCTGTTTTAACGATTACCGTGAGACCCTGACAGGATGTTAAGGGTCACTAATAACGGCAATGTGTTGCGGCAAATGCACTCTAAGAGGGAAGCGCAGCTCATTGGCACAACTGATGGCGTTTGAGGTAACAGCAATGTTACAGGCTAGCTGAGGAGAAATCTGGAAGCAGCGGCACCACTGAGTGAGATCATCTCAAGCAAAGTGGGTCAACGGATAGCTTAAACAGTATACATCCGGAAGCATAAACCGGAGACACGTGTAGATTAAGAGCCATACGCTCAGATTTTGTCTCAAAGTCATATCCACCAAATCTAAGGAACCGCGTGGTGGGGAAAATGGAAGCACTGACAGACAAAAGAGCATTGGCGTTCAATTGCTAAGATCGTTAGAAATAACTTGGGAATCTCCATGCTTAGACATTGAGTTGTCACGGCAAGGCATGGAGAGGGAGAGAGGATGAGTAGGTCGTATAAGTTATGAAAATAACGAAGTCGATGCTGTATTAAACATTGCGAACTCACCAGTGGCGTGGCTGCTAAGGGTGGTAAAGGGAGTAGTGTTGTCGAAAATCCGAGTCGGTTTTATGTTGTTATCTAAAAAAGCGAAACATAGCTAAAAATGGTTTGGTCGCCATTGTTTGTTCTGATAGGTCGGGATTGGTCTCCCGATCTAAGTCAGGACTAAGCAAACGTTAATGAAAGAAAAGAAAATACGGCAGCATAGTCTTGTGTACTGCATGATTTTTTTCATAGTTTCAATTCTAACTAATTGAATATTTAACTAATTTAGAAAAATTAGCGGGAGTCCTCGTTAAGATGAGTTTTTTCCATTCTTTAGTATAAAGAACGACGTATTGTGATAATGACTTGGGTATTTGCCTACCCATGTTCTACTCGACAAACAACGTGAACTCTACGAAAGTGAGATATGACTCCCTCGGTTGCGGCAAAACAACTAAACGAGGTGAGTTCCTAAATCTCTCTATTTTGCTTTCTAAGGCACTTTAATTTACTTCATGTAGGTAATATCAAAAAAACACCTAAAGTAGCTAAAAACCCTTATTTTTTGCATTTAAACGGTATATTTAACGAGTGTCTACGAGTGACACAAAGAAAAGTTGAGCCTCGACCCTCTGAAAAACTGCTTTAAAAAAATAAAAAAGACAAAAGGAATTAAATCAAATGCTGGTATTTGCACCTAGACCGAGCGAAGCGAGCAAAAAAGCTCTATGAGCGAAGCGAATTCATAGCCGCTTTTGCTTTTTTGAATCCTCGAAAGCAGTCACCAAAAAACAGCCCCCAAGACCAAGTGAAACGAGGTCAAAATGCCACGAGCGAAGCGAGTGCCATAGGGCTGTTTTTCACTCCCCTGCTCCTTTTTATTCTTTTAAGAAGCTTTTAAATACTTTTAGCCCCCCCTCAAAGCCACGTGTAACATGGCTTTCAAACTTTAAAAAAGTACAAACGCCAAGTATTAAAGTACAAACGCCAAGTTAAACACTGTTTAAAAAGTACAAACGCCAAGTTTAAAAAGTACAAACGCCAAGTATTAAAGTACAAACCTATGTATGTACTTTAATTTGTAAAAAAGTATTGACTCAAACAATGTACTTAGTATAAAAACAAACCGATTTATTATTTTTGAGCTGTTTATATGGCTGTAGATCTAAAGAAACATTATCCGAAAGATTGGGTTGTCTTACAAAACCGAGTTGCTGAATGCTTTCGTGGAATGAGCCTTGATGAAAAACGTCTTTTTATCATGTCTACGCCGCTTGCTAGAACAACACAAATATCAAGTAATGAACCTATTTTTATCTCATCTCATGAATTTTCACGTGAGTGTAATGTCGATCTTTCAACCGCATACACAGCACTAGAAACAGCGTCAGAGCGTCTTTTTACCCGATTTTTCGGATATACAGCACAAAATGGGGATCGGGTGAAAATAAGATGGTTGAACAAGGTTGTTTATAAAGTAGGGCAAGGGGGTTCAGAACTCTACTTTACTGATGAAGTCCTTCTTCTTCTTAGGGAGTTTGATGCTTTAAATCCTTATACAAAATATAAAAAAGAGGTTGTATTACGGCTCCGGAAAGACTACTCACTAGACATCTATCACTTAGCTAAGAAACATCAGGTGATGGGCGGTTTTCAAATCAGCCTTAATGATCTTTTTGAACAGCTTGGCTTACCTGAGTCGTATCAAGATTTAAGTAATTTAAAAAAAAGGGTAATTAAACCCTCATTAGATGAAATTAATCAAAATACGGATATTAACCTCAGCTATGAGAATATAAAGCAGGGGCGTTCTGTAGTCGGCTTTAAGTTCACTGTAAAAGAGAAACCAAAACCTAAAACTCTAACGACACAAGCTCGGGACCCGAACACAATAGATATGTTCTGCGATTTAACAGATGCTCAAATCAGCAAATATAGTGCTATTTTAAGTCGTGTAAGTGACATATCTGACCTTTCTACATTCCCGACATACGATGCTTTTACTCTGTTTATTGCCGGTATTTTGAGAGACCCAAAATCAGTACGTGAAGAAACTGCAAAACGGATATTTACAGCATTGCGTAAACATACTGATTTCAAAGGGTAATACCTATTTTCTTTCAAAAAAATAGGTGATCAAAGCAAGTATTCCCAAGGCTTTTGAGATTATTAAATAATCATCACTAGGTACAATATCGACATAGTGAAATGCTGTTAGCATCAACCAAAAGCCTAGGAAAAAAAATATAAACTTAGACTTAAATAAATGAGGGAGTTTTTTAAATATTTCAGCAGTTTTTAAGGTTGCAATATTCATATTAAGTCCTGTTATTAAACCAAATATTTGTTAAATAGTTCGGTGTAAGTGTCTTGATTTACATCGTCTTTATTCAAATTGATTTG
>NZ_VOZF01000058.1:0-4567 GCF_013419905.1 Acinetobacter sp. YH12046 | reverse complement strand
ACCAGCGTACGGCCCACAGAATGATGTCACGCTGAAAATGCCGGCCTTTGAATGGGTTCATGTGCAGCTCCATCAGCAAAAGGGGATGATAAGTTTATCACCACCGACTATTTGCAACAGTGCCGTTTCATCAACATAACCTAATATAATTTCACCACGTGCCGCTTGCTCTCGTAATTTTTCAATCTGCTGTGTTGCTTGTTCAAATGCAATCGGATCTCTTTTTTTTCAAGCTATGACGGGTACGCTTGAAGACCATACCTGAATCACGTAAAAACTTACGAATGGTTTCAACAGACACGGACACTTCGTATTCTTCATGTAGTTTGACTCGGATTTGTTCTGCATTGAGTGGACTTGTATTGACCCAATCTAGGATTTTCGCCTGATAGTCTGAGATCAATGTATTGGGCCGACCTGAGCGATGACCTTCTTTAATCGATTCAAACTCATACAATTCCCAACGTCGGCGTTGTAGCCTTATGGTTTCTGGGATACGTTCTTGTAGAGTGGCAACTTCCGCAACACTTTTACCTTCAGAAAGCCAGAGAATAGTTTGGGCACGTTGTCTTTCACGCCAATGTTTTGCATGCTTGGCCAGAAAAATGAGTCGTTCTCGCTGTTCTAAACTAAGTGGTACAGAAACAATTCGAGGCATGTGTGAACATCTGTTAACTAAAAAAACTTTTTCGCATGATTAGTTATTTTTGTCAACTTATTCAATAAAAAAACTATAATCATTATGTTAATTTAGAGTATACCCTAAAGTTACAATCTGAAAGTTCATGAAATTATGTATCATTTAAATGATTTTTAATCATAAGTAACATGTAACTTTAGTGTTAAAGAATTATAATTTACGAAATTTTTCATTTTTATCCAATTGGGGCGTGAAAAAGTGAAAGGCCAAAAAGTAGGGTATGTCCGGGTAAGTTCTGTCGAGCAAAACACTGGACGTCAACTTGAAGGAATTGAGGTCGACCGGATTTTTGTTGACCGTGCTTCAGGTAAAAATACTGACCGACCTAAATTTCAGGAAATGTTGAACTATGTCCGGGAAGGGGACAGGGTGATTGTACATTCAATGGATCGTTTTGCGCGAAGCCTAAAAGATTTGGTCACTGAAGTAGATAAACTGGTCAAACGAGGGATCGCCATCCAGTTTGTAAAAGAAAATATTACTTTTACAGCCGAATCCACCCCGATGGATAATTTGATGCTTCAAATGATGGGTGCTTTTGCACAGTTCGAACGTGAGATCATTTTAGAGCGGCAAAAGGAAGGAATAAAACTCGCCTCTGCTCAGGGGAAGTACAAAGGTCGGGTGCATAAACTAAAGCCTGACCAAGCTGAAGCTTTACGACAAGCATGGAAGGAGGGGAAGTATCCATCGAAAATGGCATTAGGGAAAGCTTTTGGGATTAGTCGTCAGGCGGTATACCGATATTTACAAGTTAGTGAATAGCTTATTGGGATTAGCAACTAAATTTAGTTTAACTTATAAAAATCATGAAACACTGTTCGAATTTTAAGCGTGGAACGTGAAAAATCACAAAAAAAGCCCACCTTGGGGAAGGTGGGCTATCAACTAGAAACTACAGCATTGATTTCTAAGTGGAATTATAACGCATTTCGTATAAGGTGTATTATGTTAATTTTAGATAAACTATAGAATCCATTAGTTTTTAAACCAATAAATTAAATATTTTATGGAACTCCAGAATATTTATTCAGGCGATACTTAAGCAATAAGGGTAGGGTGATTACATAAAGTATTGCAGCTAATGCCCATACCATTCCAGGAGCTGATGCCTGAGTCATAAAATAGAGGCTAGTAACTAATACAGGACCAATTATAGCCCCCAGACTATTAAAACTGCTTAATAGCCCTTGTAATTCACCTTGTCTTTCATCACTAATACCTCTGGACATCATTGCTTGCAAAGCAGGAACGGCTACTCCACCAAGGGCAAACAATGGTAACAACGCAAAAGGCACCCATTCTTCAACAGCAATAGATAAAAGAAGTAAACCAATTGCATCGCAAGCTATTCCACATAACAACGTATTTTTCTCTCCAAACCTCTTTACCATAGGGGCGATAGCAAAAGCCTGTGCAATAGAATGGCATATTCCATAACTAGCAAGGGAAACACCTGCAATAAATATACTCCAGCCATAACGATCCTGCCCATAGATAACCCATAAAGTTGCGGGGACTTGTGAAACCAATGTGATAATTAAAAAGATACCAAGCAATGGAGCCATATTAGGTTGAGTGATCAAATAGGATAATTTCTTTAATATTGATTGCTCCTGAACCTTCTCAGTCATTTTATTGCTGTGTTTTGATTCTTTTAATAAGACTGCTGTCATTATTAAATTAATCCCATTCATAAAAGCAGCAGCAAAGAACGGTGCATGTAAGTTCCATTCACCCAAAACTCCACCTATTACCGGACCCGCTATAAACCCAATACCAAAGACAGCTCCAAGGAGACCAAACCTTTTTGCACGCTCATGGGCTGGAGTAATATCTGAAACATAAGCTGTTGCAACAGCCATGTTGGCACCTGTAATTCCCGCAAAAATACGACCAATATATAGCCACAATAGAGAAGGAGCAGCAGCCATTAGGAGATAATCAGCCGTTGCACCAGCAATTGAAATAATTAATACAGGTCGACGTCCAAATCGGTCACTCAACGCTCCAAGGATAGGTGCAAAAATGAACTGCATCAGAGCATACACAGCTAATAAAGCACCATAGTGAACACCGCCTGCTTCAGCTCCAGCCAATGACCGTAATAATTCAGGCAAGATCGGCATAATTAAACCAATCCCAACAGCATCCAGAAATATAGTGATTAAAATCACGCTCAATGATTTCTTCACAAATGCCTTCTCTAGCAATGATAGAATTAATATTCTCTCACACACTCCCTATCAGTGATAGATTTATGAGTAAAAAAGATATTGCACCTCAACGTCTGACACGTGAAATAGTCCTGCGTACCGCATTGGATATGTTGAATGAAGAAGGCATAGATTCAATAACCACACGCAAGCTAGCTCAACGATTGGGTATTAAATCTCCAACTCTATATTGGCATTTCAAGAATAAATCCTTGTTAATGGAAGCAATGGCGGAAACCATTATAAATGAACACCATTTAGTTTCTTTACCCATCGATGGGATGACATGGCAAGATTGGTTGCTCGCTAATTCTGTAAGCTTTCGTCGAGCACTACTAGCTTACCGTGATGGTGCTCGTCTACATGCAAGAACTAGCCCCAGTCAAGGACATTTCAACACGATTGAGGCCCAAGTTGCGCTGTTATCTCATGCTGGGTTTTCTCCTGTTGAAGCAGTTGCATTACTTATGACATTAGGAAGGTTTATTGTTGGGTGGGTCCTTGAGGAGCAGCAAGAAGAAATAAGATCAGACCCACCATTCGAAGCCGATCCAACTATATATCCACTCATGCTCCAAGGAGTGAATACCTTACAAAATATGAATGCGGATGACATTTTTGAAAATGGGATTCGTATGGTGATTATCGGTGCTGAAAGACAACTTGATATTAAAATGCAAACTTAACTCTATACTGCTTTAAGCAACTGTTCTATTTAGTAATAAAGCTTTTATCCTTAATTATTTAACATAATGGCTGTTATGCGAAACGAGATCTACCAGCTCTCGTTTTTTGTTATGGAAACTGCTAAAATTCAAATACGCCATTGACGTATAAAGAGTCCATGTTATTTATTGAAACCAGCATCTTTACCAAGCAAATTAAAGACCTTGTATCTGATGAGGAATATCGTCAACTTCAGCAAGATCTTTTGGTACAGCCTGATAGAGGTGACCTAATCAAGAATGGCGGTGGTATTCGCAAAGTACGTTGTGCTCAAGGTAACAAAGGGAAAAGTGGTGGGATACGGGTGATTTATTATTGGGTCACCGAGGATGATCAGATCTTTTTCTTAGTGGCTTATCCAAAATCAGTAAAAGATAATTTAACAGATAAGGAAACCGCCATTCTGCACCAACTCGTGAAGGAGCAATTTCATGGATAACAACTTATTTGATGACTTGGTTGCTTCAATCAAAGAAGCTGGAGCTATCAAACGTAAAGAAGTTAAAGCAAGCCGAGTTACAGAACTCGAATTGCCTGATATTAAAGAAGTACGTGAAAAAACTGGCTTGAGCCAAAATGAATTTGCTGCACGTCTACATATTAGCCCCCGTACCCTGCAAAATTGGGAACAGGGACGACGCTATCCAACTGGACCAGCAGCTACATTGATTCGAATTTTAGATGCTCACCCAAGCCTTATTTGAAAAAATTACTTAAAAAATGGGAGCTTAAGGCTCCCATTTTTATTTCGTATAAGGTGTATTATGTTAATTTTAGAAAATCTTCACTACTATTATTTTAAAATAAGCCTTATATCCAAGCATAAAACAAGGTTGTCTAGACTTCTTTTAACAGTAAAGTTATCATAAAACTGAATTTTATTTTTTAGGTAAGTTTATGCATTCTATCCGCATTCGTTAAGACA
>NZ_VOZF01000057.1:0-5120 GCF_013419905.1 Acinetobacter sp. YH12046 | reverse complement strand
GGCCAGGCCTCAGCATTTTATTATGGTGATCCCCTGGGCGAAATGCGCCTGGTAAGCAGAGTTTTTGAAATGTAAGGCCTTTGAATAAGACAAAAGGCTGCCTCATCGCTAACTTTGCAACAGTGCCTTTTTTGTTTCTCTGTTAACGCCACCTGCGGAGCCAGCAGTGTTTTGGCATCCATATCGACGGTGTAGGTTTTCCCCATCGGGAAGGTTTTTTTCGCCGTGAATACCAGCTTACGGTCATTACGCCACTGCCACTCACCTTCCATTGCGGGGGTCAGGGTAATACCGGCGGTGACCGGTTTACCGATCAGCGTTACCGGTGCGGCAGAGCGGGAGAATGTCACCACCACAATCTGCGCTGAATTATCATCACGGTTATAATTAACCGCCGAAGGGCGCTGCACAGACGCGGAAATATCCTGCACCACCAGCGGCGCAACATCCACCGGCTTCGGTTTGTTCTGATACCAGTGCCAGGTGTAATAACTGCCCGCTGCCACCGCAGCAGTCAGTAATAATAAGGCAGATATGGTTTTCGGATAGCGGTTGCCCCCCCGCTCCAGCCGGGCAAGCTGATTACCGGCAAAGGTCACCCAGCCCGGCACCGCCCAGCGGATCCGTCCGGTGAACGGGCGCAGCAGAAAACCCAGCAGAGTAAAGAGATAAACAAGACTGCGAGCCGCCAGACGCAGCAAAATAAAAGGTAAGCGGAGGATAAAACGCAGAACGTCCATGACAACATTTTCCTCTGTGTGTTGAGACTGACATCAGTTTGCCGCAGCACACAGTGAAATCCGGTTCAGCCGGAAGCTGTCAGTGCCCGATACTCTCATCCTCCATAAAACAGCCCATAAAGCAAATTATTGCATAAGGAATAATCTTAAATTACGGCCCCGGCGTATCCGCAGGGGCCTGTTCAGGAAAAAAATTATTCCAGTGCACTCAAAATAGCCTGTGCAGCTTTGACTCTTTCGGTATTCGGGTAGTTTTTATTCGCCAGAATCACAATCGCCACCTGTTTTTCCGGAATAAAGGCGACATAGGCGCCGAAACCAGTTGTTGCGCCCGTTTTATGCACCCAGGAAGCACGGTTATACGGCTGAACCTGGTTGTCTGTTACCGGATGCGGCTGCAATGCGACCTCGTTGGTCACACCGTTAATGATCATATCTTTCTGCTGCGGCCAGTCATACATTTCCCAGCCCAGCCCCTGGTTAATCGCGGCGGTTTTATAGTAGCGGGTCTGGGCGAGATACATTACCATTTCCAGATCCGCATTACCGGCCCGTGACGGCTCCATATTCATTTCCGCCCAGCGCAGCATATCTTTTGAGGCGGATTTCACGCCGTAAGATTCCGCATCAAGCTGTCCCGGCGACACGCGGACCGGTTTTTTGTTTTTATAACCGTACGCATACTGGCTTTGCGCACTTTCCGGCACAGTAATAAAGGTGTGAGATAACCCCAGCGGTGCCAGGATCCGTGCAGTCAGCAACTGCTCATACGGCATCCCCGCCGCGTTTGCGGTCAGAGCACCAAACAGGCCGATACTGCTGTTTGCATACAGACGCATATCGCCCGGTTTCCGGGACGGCTGCCACTGCTGATAGAAATTCAGCAGATCCGCACGGCTTTTTACCGCATCCGGCACCTGTAACGGCAGTCCGCCTGCGGTATAGGTAGCCAGATCCAGCAATGTGATCCCCTTCCACTGCGGCAGAGCCAGCTCCGGCTGGTATTTTGCCGCCGGATCATTCAGCGCCATCTCTTTTTTCGCCACAGAAACCGCACCCAGCACACCTGTGAAAGTTTTACTTACAGATCCGAGCTCAAATAGTGTATTTTCAGTGACCGGCTGTTTTGCCTGAATATCGGCAAAACCATAATTGAAATAATAGGGCTTACCCTTTACGGAGACGGCAACCGCCATCCCGGGAATATCCTGCTGTGCCATCAGCGGTTTAATGGTGCTGTCCACCACCGCCGCGACATTATCAGCGGCAGAAAACCCCGGGGCGGAAAACGCCAGCAGAGCGGAAATCAGTGTTGCAGATAACGATTTTTTCATCAGAATTAACCTTCCGTGTGTGAGTAACGGCGGCAAGTATCGTCAGATTCACCGGACAGAACAAACGGTTATTTATAACAAGAGCCTAAAGAAAAACTTACAGGTGGATTATGGTCAGACGTTATCTCCCCCTTAACCCGCTGCGCGCCTTTGAGGCCGCCGCCCGTCATCTCAGTTTTACCCGCGCGGCGATTGAGCTGAATGTCACCCATGCCGCCGTCAGCCAGCAGGTCAGGGCGCTGGAAGAACAACTCGGCTGTGTGCTGTTTACCCGCGTCTCGCGCGGGCTGGTGCTGACCCATGAAGGTGAGGGATTACTGCCGGTGCTCAATGAGGCGTTTGACCGGATTGCGGATACTCTGGAGTGTTTTTCTCACGGGCAGTTCCGTGAGCGGGTGAAAGTCGGTGCGGTGGGAACATTTGCCGCAGGCTGGCTGCTGCCGCGTCTGGCCGGATTCTATGACAGCCATCCGCATATTGATCTGCATATCTCCACCCATAACAATCATGTGGACCCGGCGGCGGAAGGGCATGATTATACGATCCGTTTCGGTAACGGCGCGTGGCATGAGTCAGATGCGGAACTGATTTTCAGTGCACCACACGCTCCGCTGTGCTCACCGGCCATTGCAGAACAGTTACAGCAGCCGGATGATGTTCACCGCTTTACCCTGCTGCGCTCATTCCGCCGGGATGAATGGAGCCGCTGGCTGGATTGTGCGGGCGGCACACCGCCTTCCCCGTCACAGCCGGTAATGGTGTTCGATACCTCACTGGCCATGGCCGAGGCGGCACAACTGGGTGCCGGGGTAGCGATCGCACCGGTATGTATGTTCAGCCGCCTGTTACAGTCAGGCGCACTGGTACAGCCGTTTGCCGCAGAAATCACCCTCGGCGGCTACTGGCTGACGCGGTTACAGTCCCGTACGGAAACCCCGGCCATGCAGCAATTCGCCCGCTGGCTGCTGAATACGGCGGCGGCGTAAAACTCACTCACCTTCCAGGCTTTTTACCCGCAAATCATCACCTTCACTGATGCGCAGCCGTTCACTGCCGCAGTGCGGACAGCATCCGGCGTGCTGCATGATTTCGGCCTCACGGCTGCAATCCCAGCACCATGCCTGTGCCGGGATAACATCAATATGCAGTGTGCAGCCCTGCGCCACGGTATCACGGCAGGCGATATCAAAACAGAAATGCAGTGCACTCTCCTCAACATCCGCCAGTGCGCCGACTTCCAGCCAGACATCCGTTACCCGCGCAATGCCGTGCTGTTCAGCCTGTTCGCGGATAATGTCCGCCGCACCGAGGGCTTTACTAAGCTTGCCCCTTCCGCCGTTGTCATAATCGGTTATGGCATCGCATTTTATTTTCTTTCTCTGGTTCTGAAATCCATCCCTGTCGGTGTTGCTTATGCAGTCTGGTCGGGACTCGGCGTCGTCATAATTACAGCCATTGCCTGGTTGCTTCATGGGCAAAAGCTTGATGCGTGGGGCTTTGTAGGTATGGGGCTCATAATTGCTGCCTTTTTGCTCGCCCGATCCCCATCGTGGAAGTCGCTGCGGAGGCCGACGCCATGGTGACGGTGTTCGGCATTCTGAATCTCACCGAGGACTCCTTCTTCGATGAGAGCCGGCGGCTAGACCCCGCCGGCGCTGTCACCGCGGCGATCGAAATGCTGCGAGTCGGATCAGACGTCGTGGATGTCGGACCGGCCGCCAGCCATCCGGACGCGAGGCCTGTATCGCCGGCCGATGAGATCAGACGTATTGCGCCGCTCTTAGACGCCCTGTCCGATCAGATGCACCGTGTTTCAATCGACAGCTTCCAACCGGAAACCCAGCGCTATGCGCTCAAGCGCGGCGTGGGCTACCTGAACGATATCCAAGGATTTCCTGACCCTGCGCTCTATCCCGATATTGCTGAGGCGGACTGCAGGCTGGTGGTTATGCACTCAGCGCAGCGGGATGGCATCGCCACCCGCACCGGTCACCTTCGACCCGAAGACGCGCTCGACGAGATTGTGCGGTTCTTCGAGGCGCGGGTTTCCGCCTTGCGACGGAGCGGGGTCGCTGCCGACCGGCTCATCCTCGATCCGGGGATGGGATTTTTCTTGAGCCCCGCACCGGAAACATCGCTGCACGTGCTGTCGAACCTTCAAAAGCTGAAGTCGGCGTTGGGGCTTCCGCTATTGGTCTCGGTGTCGCGGAAATCCTTCTTGGGCGCCACCGTTGGCCTTCCTGTAAAGGATCTGGGTCCAGCGAGCCTTGCGGCGGAACTTCACGCGATCGGCAATGGCGCTGACTACGTCCGCACCCACGCGCCTGGAGATCTGCGAAGCGCAATCACCTTCTCGGAAACCCTCGCGAAATTTCGCAGTCGCGACGCCAGAGACCGAGGGTTAGATCATGCCTAGCATTCACCTTCCGGCCGCCCGCTAGCGGACCCTGGTCAGGTTCCGCGAAGGTGGGCGCAGACATGCTGGGCTCGTCAGGATCAAACTGCACTATGAGGCGGCGGTTCATACCGCGCCAGGGGAGCGAATGGACAGCGAGGAGCCTCCGAACGTTCGGGTCGCCTGCTCGGGTGATATCGACGAGGTTGTGCGGCTGATGCACGACGCTGCGGCGTGGATGTCCGCCAAGGGAACGCCCGCCTGGGACGTCGCGCGGATCGACCGGACATTCGCGGAGACCTTCGTCCTGAGATCCGAGCTCCTAGTCGCGAGTTGCAGCGACGGCATCGTCGGCTGTTGCACCTTGTCGGCCGAGGATCCCGAGTTCTGGCCCGACGCCCTCAAGGGGGAGGCCGCATATCTGCACAAGCTCGCGGTGCGACGGACACATGCGGGCCGGGGTGTCAGCTCCGCGCTGATCGAGGCTTGCCGCCATGCCGCGCGAACGCAGGGGTGCGCCAAGCGGCACTGTTGCAAAGTTAGCGATGAGGCAGCCTTTTGTCTTATTCAAAGGCCTTACATTTCAAAAACTCTGCTTACCAGGCGCATTTCGCCCAGGGGATCACCATAATAAAATGCTGAGGCCTGGCC
>NZ_VOZF01000056.1:0-5968 GCF_013419905.1 Acinetobacter sp. YH12046 | reverse complement strand
TGAGAACTGCCTTGTTTTGAAACTTGGTTGGCTTTAATTAGTTTTTAGTATTCTTTATAGAAAATGCCTCGATCAAGGGGCATTTCTAACAATCATTTAACATAAAATTTCTTATGTGAAGTAACCTGAATGCAGCGGTGCCCCATTGGGGGCGCGTTGAGATAAGCCTCTTTTAGATAACTTTAGCAACTCGATAGACAGTTGCAACTCCACAATTCACTGCTTTGGCAATTTCTTCCTTAGTCATATTGCCAACTACTAGCAATTCTTTTATTCGTTTATGTTTAGCCTCATTTGCCTTCTTGCCTGTTGGTTTGTAACCCGAACGTGCCAGGCCCTGCTTAATACGTTCTATACGTTTCTCATTGTCTAGGCGGGCCATTGTTGCCAGAAGATCAATCAACATATTGTTGATGAGTTCCAAGATTGAATGAGTAATGCTGTCACTGGTTTGAATCATTTGGTAGGTAGTAGGAAGATCTGCTACGACTAAACGAAGTCCCTTCTCCTGGATCCTGCGCTTCAGCTCTTGAAAATCTCGTTGGGTTAGGCGTGATAAGCGGTCAATACTTTCAACTAACAATGTGTCACCTTGATTTGCTTCTGACAGTAGCTTATTCAATTCAGGTCGGTCTAACTTCGTACCACTATAGTTTTCCACGTACACAATGGTTTCACCCAAATTCAAGTTTTGGTTTAGATCCTGAAGAATCTGCAAAGCCCTTTCTGCATCTTGATCTTTAGTTGAAGCTCGTAGATAAATACGTGTATTCATTTCTATCATTTAATCTTAATTCTATTAGATTAATGATAATACTATCATTTAATTATTGCATTAAGTCTAATGATAGATATTGTATGCGATTTGGCTCGCTATCATTCAGGTATACTCTTTTGATAAAAAAAGCATAACTAAAAGCCATGCCTTGGGAATTCGTATAACGTGTATTATGTTAATTTTAGAAAATCTGTTTTAGTTTGTACCTTTTCAAAATTATGTAAAAAGCAAATAAAACACTTATCCAGAACAAATAATCAAAAATAAAATATAAGAAGATAAATTGATCTATTCCTATAATAATATTTAAAGGATCTAGCGCTATACTCCCACCTGGAGATACTTCACCATCTACTAAAAACTGTAAGGGAAATCCTCCTCCAATGACTTTAACTTTTCCAAGCTTGTCTACAACTATACGATCCACTAATGTATATTTCTGATAAAACAAAGATAAATAAGTAAAAATAAAAGATAAGCAATTGAAGTATAAAAATTTTTTCATAATTTCCTCTCATATATCTACTAATTTTAACAATTTTTAATCAGAGCCTTTTGGAATAATTTGCTTTAATTTCTCTATTACTCTCTCAAAAAATTCCTTTAATATGAAAAGATTAGAATTTATTTTATTAAGTTTACTTGCAGCCTGCAGTCCAGTTACAGAAAAAATTGAATCAAATATAGTTGTTCCACGTATTCAATATACGGGGGGAGCAGATAATGCAAGTTATAGTGAGGCTAAGCTTATTAGGGAAGGTAAATGCCTATACCTAGAACATGCTGATGGCTCTAAAGTTCTGCCAATTTTTGCTACAAAAACTCTAGATTGGGATACGGAAACTAAGAGCCTAAAAGTAGATTCGGATACTTATTTTTTAGGTGATAAAGCAGCATATGGAGGCGGAGAATCCTATCCTCTAGAAAAAAATAATTATTCTTGGATAACTGAAGTAGATCATAGCTGTGATACCTCAAAAGTTATAGTTATTAATCGACTCATAAGACCAATTGAAGAACTACCAAAATGAAGAATAGCCTATTTTACTGTCTTACATTAGTTCTACTTATAGGATGCCAGCCATTTGAAAAGGATGGATATATTTTTATTAAAAATCAGACTGATTATCCAATTACAGACCTTAAAGTAACTTATATTAGTGCTCAAAAAACTTATAGCTTAGGTACTCTTTATCCTTATTCAGAATATAAATACGCCATCAATTACGAGCGGCACAATGAGGATTCAATAATCTTTTCATATTTAGATAAAAATCATAAAAAGATTAATCAAGAAGTAGCTACGTATGCAGCCAAATATGATAGGAAAAGTTATGAAATAGTTATTCAATAGAATATAAATTACAATTACTAATTGAACGAAAAAACTTCAATTTGAAATTTCAAAAACTTGATTTTCCCACTAAACAACTATCCATTTAACATAGTGGTTGTTATACGAACTATCTTTGTAATGCATATTGCATTACAATATTCTCATGCATTCAATAAATGGGAAAATGATGGCTACTGTTAATTTCAGGGTCGATGAAGCCCTTAAAGAAAAGTCTTATTCCATCCTAAAAGAACAAGGAATTGCACCTACTGAGTTCTTTACTAATATTCTTGAATATATTGCTACGACTGGAAAGCTTCCAGTACAAAAAGCTTTACTCTCAGAGGAAGATGCTGATTTATTAGCTCTTGTTCGCAAACGTGTTAATGATCCTAAAGAGATGTTCGAGGAAGTCACATTAGATGACTTATAAGCTTTTACGTCATAAGGACTTCACTGCAGAATGGGAAAAGCTTCCTAGTGCTATACGAGATCAATTCAAGAAAAAATTAGCTAAGGTAATAGAGCAACCACATATTCCAAAGAATATGCTTAAAGGTGATCTTGCAGGCTGCTATAAAATAAAATTATTAAAAGCTGGTGTCCGACTTGTTTACCAGGTCAAAGATGATCAGGTAGTTATTTTGCTAATTACCGTTGGAAAACGAGCTGATAGCATTGTTTATGATGAAGCAAAAAAGCGGATAAAAGACTAAAAATGGGAGCTGCATGCCCCCATTTTTGGCTTCGTATAACGTGTATTATGTTAATTTTAGAAATAATTAAAAGTTTAGGAATACTAGTAGAATGCAGCTTATAGAAATAGAACCTTATTTTTGGGAACTATATGAGGATAGCGAAAATATATATCTCAATGTTCTTATAAATATGAGTGCAATTTCTTGGGAGAAAACTATCTGCTTAGATGAACAAACGATTCAGCAGTATCAGACTCAAGGAAAAGGTTTTATTGATGGCTTAGCTAAAAGGATTGAAAGTAGCCAATTTAGAAAAGATTATGAAAGATTTTACTCATATACAGATGCCTCCAAAGAACAGAAAAAAGAAATGCTTCAAGCATTTAATGAATATAAGGCTAAGCAAAATTAAATCCATTTAACATAATGGCTGTTATACGAGATGAATATGTAACAGAAAAAACCTAGGCACTGGCCTAGGTGTTAAATTAAAAAAATACATAAAAATTAAGGCTATAGTCTCAATTTTTCAACTTCGTATAACGTGTATTATGTTAATTTTAGAAGATCTATACAATTCTGTACTTTTTCACAATCATAGAAAAAGCAAATAAAATACTTATCCAAAATAAATAATCAATAAAAAAATTGAGAAAAACAAATTGATCCATGCCGATGAAAATAAATAAAGGATTGATACTTATACTTCCGACTGGAGAGGTTTCACCATCTATAAGGAACTGGAGAGGAAATCCCCCAGCTATGACTTTAACTTTTTCAAGCTTATCTACAACTATGCGAGCAACTAATATATTTTTTTGATAAAGCAAAGATACGTAAGTCAAAATAATCGCTAAAAAATTAAAATATAATATTTTTTTCATAACTATTCTTTATCTTTTAAGTTAATTAAAAACAGCCAATAACATAAGCCAGGAAATAGAGCCAGAAAGCTAGCCCATGTATTGGTATACATCTTCCACCAATCTTCAGCAATCTTTCCAGTATGCCCCCATCCTAAAAGAATAAAAAATGGAGTAGCAATAATTAGAGAGGTAATACAGATGGTTAATAAATTAAGTCTGTTATAACGATTTAAAAGAATTGAGAATATGTAGCTAAAAGGCACAGTCAAAATACAATAAGCCAAGTAAATAAGACCGTGTCCTACAAGAACTACGAAAATCGAGTATAGGCTGTATTCGTGATTCACTGCGATAAACAGGACTGTTGTTAAAAAAAGTAAAGGTAAAGGAGCAAGTAAGAGTGCTTTTACTATTTGTTCATTTGAGTATTTCACTAATTTAATTCTCTTATCTACTCAATAAATAATAATACTATAACGATTTTATTGGAGGTTTTTTGATTCTATTTAACATAATGGTGGTTATACGAATTGAACGTAAGCGTCCGCTGAACCCCATGCCTATTTTTTAATTCGGTTCAGGTTTCCAGCGGTGTGGTAGCAATTCTTCAATCTGAGTCACTTTATGTGTCGGCAACCTTTTCAGCACATCACTTAAATAGGCATTTAATCCTGAGAACTAAGAATTATCATTTAAAAATACCACAAAGTAGTATAAAATAAACTACTACAAGGTAGTATGAATGCAATCAATGTATACAATATGTGAGACTCCATTATTTACTAAATACTGTCTTGTTTATTGGACTCAGGAAGAATATGAGGAATTCAAAACATTCTTAGCATTAAATCCTGAAGCAGGAGATGTAGAGCCTAATGCAGGTGGTATTCGTAAGATTAGATGGACTAGCGGTGGTAGAGGTAAAAGTGGTGGTGTCAGAGTCATCTACTTTAATCGTTTAGCAAATGGAGAGATTTGGTTATTAACCTTGTACAGTAAAAAGCAAACTGTACAGCTTAGTAAGAAGACTCTTCAAGCATTAGTGGAGAAACTAAATGACTCGTTTAATGACTGAAAAAGAACTTGAGGCTTTTGAAGCAACTAGGGATATTGAAGCTGAAATATTACAAGGCATCGACGATATGCTTACTAGTAATGCAGCGAAAAGAACCGTAATCACTGAGACAGATGTAGCGTTAGCTCGTAGAAAGGCTCAACTAACACAAGATCAGTTTGCTAAGATTCTTGGCGTATCAAGACGTACTCTTGAATCATGGGAACAAGGTGCGAGAAGACCATCAGGAGCAGCAACATCCCTTATTCGATTATTTATTGTTGATCCAAAATTTGTAAAAGAGAGTCTGGCTTAATTTAGACAGCTCTCTACTATATTTATTTAAGGTTTTTTATGAAGCACTTAGGATTTGTGGGAAAAAGTACTGAATATTTAGGGTATACCCATATTGAAATTATCAATAGCTCATTACGCTTATCTTTCAATATTCCATCAACAAAAGATCTAGAAGAAACCTTTAAAAAGATAGTCGAAAATAACTATGATTTACTCATGGAAACATCAGCAGAAATCGAGTTCGAATTAGAAAGTGAAACGCTAGCAAAGATAGAAACCATCATAAAAGAAAAAGGGATTGAACTTGATGAGTTTGTTCAAAATGCGCTGATTAAACTTATCAACCAAAATGAATTGGCTAAGACTGATTAGACCTTAAATGCAGACAATAAAAAACCCCAGCATCCTGCCGGGGTTTCTCATATTGGGTTGCTAGGTATGACTCCTGTCTTACCTCACGCTCCTGGTGCGATCTTTCTTATTCTTGTTGTTTGGAACTTCCTGTTCCTGATGAGTTCATCATAGGAAAATTCCACTGTTCCTGGTAGCCGCAAAGAGCCGAGATTGTTGTGCGCCAGGGCGTACAAAATAGCCTAAATTTTATCCACAGCCATTGGGGATAGTTTCGGATCCTGAAAGCCGATGAAATGGGCACTGATTGCCAAATTGATCGTTTTTTAATCAAATTTACTGGCAAAATATTACAGATCTGCTTAAAAACTCACCAACTTATTACAAAAGCCGATTTTTTGCTTTTTCTTAGTCATGGCTAAATTTTCAAGTGATTGATATTTATATTAATATACAAGTGTTGTTATTCCCAAGTAGAAATGTCCTACCTAATAACCAAATAGAAATGTCCTATATGGACATTTCCAAGTCAAGCACAGGATTTAGATTTCGTTGTTCAATCGCTGTTTTCTGTGCACGTCTGCTTGG
>NZ_VOZF01000055.1:0-6393 GCF_013419905.1 Acinetobacter sp. YH12046 | reverse complement strand
GGTGCGTGGCAATGACGCGGTAAACGATGCCCAGCACCCACCCCATGATCTCGGGCCGGCTGGCAAACAGGAAACGCAGCTGAAACGGGAAGCTCAACACCCACTGACGCATGGGTTGTTCAGGCAGAACCTCATCGACCAGTAGCGCGGCGCTTTCGGCCATACGCCGTGCGCCACAACTAGGACAGAAGCCCCGACGTTTGCAGCTGAACGCAACCAGGTGCTCAGCGTGACACGACTCACAACGCACCCGCAGAAAGCCGTGTTCGAGACGGCCGCATTTGAGGTAGTCATCAAACTCGCGTTGCACATAGCCGGGCAGTTCCCTGCCCTGCGCCGCCAAATGGGCAGCGAACGTCTGGTAGTATTCTTCGACGATCCGATAGAGCAGGGTTTGCTCGGGCCGGTGACGCTGGTAACGACCAGTGTTCTCGTCCCGGCTGGCCATCCTGGCCGCCACTTGGGGCATGATCCGCATCCTTGCGATAGCCATAGCTAAACTCGGGTGCCTCGTCATCAGGCCCGAGGCGAATACTGCCAAAGCGTGACAACCCCAACCAGAGTGTAAAAATGACAAAGCCACTGGTCACTAATAAGTACAACCAGCCAAAGTCATCAGCGGTCGCATCCAGTGCTTTTTGCGCTAACTCTTGAACGCCATCAGGGTTACTGACTGTGGCAATTAAAAACAAACCAATAAAGAGTATTGATAGGTAAAAAACGGTTCCTACGTCTCCTAAAAGACGGTTTACCCATTGCTTAAACGTACTCATTACTTTCCTTAGAACTTACTATTTAACTAACTATTTCTTACAGGCAACCACTTGAACGACTGCTCCTTTACCCTGGTGATAGTTTCCTTCAGAGATTTCACGCTCTACTTCAGCACCTATTATAAAATCCAAACCGTTTAGTTCTTGCTGCAACCCTTCAAGCGACATAAACATATCTATTTGCGAGGCAGGAGGACCACCCACTCCATCCATGTCAATATGAGCAGCTGTATAGGCTTCTAGCATAAAGACGCCATTTTCTTTTAATGCAGCCACTGCCTGCTTATGCAATTTCAACCGTAACTCAAGAGGCACATGAGCGAAAATTGAAACGATGCCATCCCAAGCGTCTACGCCTAAATCATACTCATTTAAGTTGGCTACCACTGTGGTGATTTTTACACCCTGTTCAGCCGCCAATTTGTGTGCTTTTTCTAAGCCGACGCTAGACTGGTCAACCGCTGTAACGTCATAACCTTGCTTGGCTAAAAACACAGCATTGCGACCTTCACCTTCGGCTAAGCAAAGAACCTTACCTCCTTTAGGTAATTTAGAAAATTCGGCTTGTAATAAATAAAGGCACTCAAGATTTTTATGCTTATTTTTCTAATTGGGAAGCTGTTCTATTTACCCAAATATCGGAAGATGTTATTTTTGCCTTTAACGAATACGCAGCATTAATACGCGAAGACTTGTTTGTTGCAGATGACGAGGAATTTGAGGTTTTAGCAGTTATAAACCTCTCTCCAACTAAAGATGTTAATGGAAATTATGGTCTAATTTTTTATACCGCAATCGAAGACGAAGAGATCAATGAATATAATGCAGGTATGCTTTTTTCTGATATAGTGCTAGTTTACGATAATGGATATTTTAACACTGTTCGCTTTGAGGACATAATTGATGAAGATCAAGAAACAATATTGGATGAAGGCATTCATAATACAAGAATTGAGATTGAAGGTTATGAGTTTGAAATAAAAATTAAAACCATTTTAGATGAAATATCAAGCGATGATTTTTCAAAAAACTTGGCATTTAATAATAAAATTGAAATTGATATAGACTCTGAATCCGTTAAATTAGGCTCCACTTTAGAAGAAGTCTTAAGCGACATGAAACTAAGTTTATATCTAGGAATTTATTATATAAATCACCACAAACATTCTAATGTTCAAGTTACAAAAGATATGGTTGTTTCTTATGACATTGACACAGAAGGATACGGCTTTATAGTTATCAAATATACTGTTGATGAAAAAGATTATTTCACCTCAAAAACCTTTTTAGTTGCTAAAGATGGGGATGTAATACATGATTCACAAGTTATAATTAATATAGCCGATATGGATCTTTCTGACATAACTGATTATTCTGACATAATTGACTATGGTGTTAGCTATGCCTCATATGGTTCAATCAACAGAAATCCATTACTAATTGTGCCAATGGATTTGGATTTTTCGGGTCTAAAATTAGATTTTGAGGTACTAATTTACGATCTCTACGATTTTAATGAAATTTCAAATGAGTTTATTACCGTTTTAATAGGTGAGGATTTTGTATATGACAACACAAGTGTCGGTTTACAATGGATAACGATTAATGCAATCGACTCTAATGATGATACTTATGAATTCCAACTCTTAATTGCTGTCTACGATAACAATGATGAAAACTATGCAATACCTTATCTATCACATGAATTTGTCAATATACTAGGCGATTATAGGTTTCAAGAGGGATATGGTGTCGAAGGCATAAAATACGATGAAGAATCTCAAAAATTTCTTTATGCAGAATATATAGATATATATTATTGGGGAATTGATGAGCCTAAAACTTTTTACTTGTCCGAAACAAATTTTAAAAATGGCTTTTTTGCACTTACTCTAAATGTTTGGGGAATTGACGTAGACTTCACGGTGCCAGTATGAGAGTAAAATACTAAACATATTAAAATCTAATGTTTTGGTTAAATATTAACATATAAAAGTTGTGAAGAATTTAATAATCATCACATCTTTTTTTATGCAAATTTTTATTTGGTTTAAGATTTGTAACCAGTATTAGTAGTTTTTTATATGTAAAAACACCATTATTTTGTATGCTTGCTATATGTCCAATTTAAATGGCAATAGTTGACAAACTGTACGTTTCATCTTATAATTAATTATATAAACTATTAAAGATTATGCAATTAAAGGGAATTTATGGAAAGAAATATTAGGGATTCACAAAATTTCTTACACGATAAAAAATTAGTTAGTAGCCTTGTTGAAAATAGCAATATAAATAATACTGACATTGTATATGAAATAGGTCCGGGAAAAGGCATAATAACCGAACATTTATTAAGAGTAAGTAAAAGTGTAATTGCAATTGAATTAGACACCTCTTTGTATCAATTTTTAAAGCAAAACTTGAATAGTGAAAAACTAACACTTATCAATCAAGATTTTATGAACATAAAACTTCCTGATGGCAATTATAAAGTTTTTTCTAATATACCGTTTAATATGACGGGAGAAATCTTAACAAGATTACTAACAGCAATCAACCCGCCACAAGATATGTATATTATAATGCAGTACGAAGCAATGTTAAAATACGCAGGCACTCCATATTATAAAGACACATTAAAATCACTTATGTTCAAACCGTTATATGATATAAAACTGGCTTATGAGTTTTTGCCTTCAGATTTTAAACCAAAACCCAACGTGTCTATAGTTCTTGTGCATTTCCATAAAAAAGAATATTGTGATATAAAAAAAGCAACAATGTTAGAATATTGGGATTTTTTATCATATATGTATACTGCCCCAGGATTAAATTTTAAACAAAAAACAAAAAATATTTTTTCTTATGAACAGCAAAAACGTTTGAAAAAAATTATCAATTTAGATAGTGAACTAAATTTTTCCGATTGGACATATATTCAATGGATTAAAATGTTCGATACATATAAGCAGTTTGTATGCCAAGACAAGAAAAAACTCGTAGAAGGTTCTTATCAAAAACTTTTAAAAGAACAATCAAAATTAGAAAAAGTCCACAGAAGCAGAACTCAAAGATATTAAATAAAAGGGTACTTAATTGGAAAAAGGTTACTACTTATTTGCATATGTAGAGATAAACAAGTATGCCAATTTTTATAAAACAGATACAAAAAGGCACGACCAAAATATTTCACTTTGGGAATATGATGGTGGTAAATTGTCATTATTAAGATATTGGGAACTAGAGCGTTTATCCAGAATAAAACATCATAATAAAGCTTTTTATTCTGAAACTCAATTCAAAAATATTGTAAATGTTTTATTATCTGAATTTAATCTGCAATTATCAGATATAAAAGAGTATAGGAAGAATAAACGCCGTTTTTCTCCAAGTCCAGCCACTGTAGACCGCGAATGACGGCCTGCTTTGCCAGTGGGTGATTCTGAATCCGGCCCGTGTAGCCATCGATCCCGCCGAAAATTCACCCGTTTTTCCCGACAGCCGGGGCCAACCCAAGCCGCCGGCATAACGCATCCCTGCCGCGGCTGAATTACCGCAGCATCGTGATCGGAATCGTTTGGGACGGGTCAGGTAAACAGACCCGGCGACAGGCCAGCCGGTGGTGCCCGGCTCTCGGGCAACGGGCTGGACTCGTTGGTTTCGGCTTTTTGCTTCAGATGGTCGAGGATCTGCTTGATCACTACCGGATCTTCAATACAGGCAATCACCTTCATGGCACCGCCGCATTCGCTGCAAGTCTCGATGTCGATTTGGAATACACGCTTGAGCCGCTGTGCCCATTTCATCGACGCTCGCCGCCCAGCGGGTGTTGGCGGCTCATCCGATACCTTGACCTTTTTGCTCCCCTTGCCCCTCATGGCAGGTGTAACCAGGGCGCGGTGCTTGCTGTTGGGCGCAAACACCCCATGAAACCGGGTAAGGTTCACACGTGGCTTCGGCACCAACGCCGACAGTCTTGCGATGAAGTCCAGCGGCTCAAAGATCACATGCGTGGTGCCGTCCCGGTACGGCGTCTTAAGCTGGTAGCGCACGTTGCCATTCTTCGTGAGCGACAGCCGTTTCTCAGACACCGCCGGGCGGCTGATGTAGTGGCACAGCCGTTCGAGTTTGCTGCGCTCATGGGCCTTGGCCGCTACGCCGGCATGTAGCGAGAAACCGGCAACCTTACCGGGCATGTCACCAAACTGATCTTCCGGGTCGCAGGCGGGCAGTGTCTGCAGGGTGAACACCTTGCGCCCTGCCTGTGGCCCCACGGCGATGCGATACGTGATGGAATGCCCCAGCAGTGGAGTCATCGCATCTTCATCCACCGCATCCAAGGCCAGGTAACTGTTTTCAGCATCCCGCTCCAGTAGGCCTTGCCGCTCCAAATAGCGGCCGACCCGATGGGCGATGGTGTGCGCCAGTTGGGTGAGTTCGGCGCTGGTCGGCGCCCTGACCCAGAGGAACCGGGCTGTTCCATTGGGACGCTCAACGTACACGCCATCGAGGAACAGCATGTGAAAGTGAATGTTGAGGTTCAGTGCACTGCCGAAGCGCTGGATCAGGGTGACGGCACCGGTCTTGGCCGCTTGGTGGGTATAGCCCGCTTTCTTGACCAGATGCGTGGCGATGACGCGGTAAACGATGCCCAACACCCGGCCCATGACCTCCGGCCGGCTGGCGAACAGAAAGCGCAATTGAAAGGGAAAGCTGAGTACCCATTGGCGCATGGGCTGTACGGGCAGAACCTCATCGACCAGTAGCGCGGCGCTTTCGGCCATACGCCGTGCGCCACAACTAGGACAGAAGCCCCGACGTTTGCAGCTGAACGCAACCAGGTGCTCAGCGTGACACGACTCACAACGCACCCGCAGAAAGCCGTGTTCGAGACGGCCGCATTTGAGGTAGTCGTCAAACTCGCGTTGCACATAGCCGGGCAGTTCCCTGCCCTGCGCCGCCAAATGGGCAGCGAACGTCGGGTAGTATTCTTCGACGATCCGATAGAGCAGGGTTTGCTCGGGCCGGTGACGCTGGTAACGACCAGTGTTCTCGTCCCGGCTGGCCATCCTGGCCGCCACTTGGGGCATGATCCGCATCCTTGCGATACTGTGTTTTTATACAGTTTATCGCTCAGCTGCGAGATATTGAAGTCTCAGCTGTGATGCCAGCCAGTGCCAGACATTGCCTGTGAGTGCCAGTCACTCCCACTCTATTGTAAACAAGACATTTTTATCTTTTATATTCAATGGCTTATTTTCCTGCTAATTGGTAATACCATGAAAAATACCATGCTCAGAAAAGGCTTAACAATATTTTGAAAAATTGCCTACTGAGCGCTGCCGCACAGCTCCATAGGCCGCTTTCCTGGCTTTGCTTCCAGATGTATGCTCTTCTGCTCCTGCAGCTAATGGATCACCGCAAACAGGTTACTCGCCTGGGGATTCCCTTTCGACCCGAGCATCCGTATGAGACTCATGCTCGATTATTATTATTATAGAAGCCCCCATGAATAAATCGCTCATCATTTTCGGCATCGTCAACATAACCTCGGACAGTTTCTCCGATGGAGGCCGGTATCTGGCGCCAGACGCAGCCATTGCGCAGGCGCGTAAGC
>NZ_VOZF01000054.1:0-6624 GCF_013419905.1 Acinetobacter sp. YH12046 | reverse complement strand
CCATTTCACTAAAAACTGCTCGAGGTACACCAACCAAGCGCTGGAATTCAGAATCTGAAAAACGATTTAATTTCTGATATTTCATGAAATCTATATTGAGGCAGTTTTTACTTTCGCAAGAGGTCTAATGATGACCACAATTTTATTATATTATCTTTTAGATGAGTAAAACCGGATAGAAAAAAGATACTTAAAATAAAGAAAAATAGGGCTTCATAGTTTTTGTAAATATGATGGTAATTACTTTCAAAATATTTAATTTTTTTAACTAACCAACTTTCGCTTTTAGTATTCATAAAAATAATAAAGGGCTGAATAATCAGCCCTTTATACTACAAATTAGATCAAACTAACAACACATTAAAGCGCCGCAATTTGCTCCATATTCGCTTTAATCTTCGCTAACTGATCAGCAAACTCAGCAAGTTTTACTTTCTCGCCTTCAACCACAGCAGCAGGGGCTTTTGCCACAAAACCTTCATTGCTAAGTTTAGTTGCAATTTGGTCATGCTGCTTTTGAACCTTGTCTAAGTCTTTTTGTAAACGACCCAATTCCGCTTTCGGGTCAATTAAACCCTTCATTGGAACAAATACAGACACATGGCCGACTACAGAAGAAGAAGACAATGGTGGTTGTTCACCATCCGCCAAGAAGGTAATGCTCTCAACTTTCGCCAATGCTTTAAACAACGGCTCAATACGAGAAATTTGTGCTTTTTCTGCTTCAGTGGTGTTCTGTAAAAGTACAGGTAATAAACGTGCATTACCTAGACCCATCTCACCACGGATATTACGTACCGCACCGATCAAACCTTGTAGCCATTGCATGTCTGCTTCAGCCTGTTCGTTGATCTTCGCTTCATCTGCAACAGGGTACTGAGCCAGCATGATGGTTTCGCCAGCGATACCAAGTTTAGGCGCAAGCGTTTGCCAGATTTCTTCAGTCAGATACGGCATGATTGGGTGAGCAAGACGTAAAGACGCTTCCATCACAGCCAATAATACGCGACGAACTTCAGCTTTACGCTCTTCAGATACGTTTTCATCATTCAGAACCGGTTTGGTCAGCTCGACATACCAGTCACAGTATTCATTCCAGATAAATTCGTAGATCGCTTGAGCAGCAAGATCAAGACGGTAAGTCGCGAATGCTTGCTGAACCGCTTGTTCTGCTTTTTGCAGACGGCTTACGATCCATTGTTCAGGCAATTCCCACAGATCAGGACGTGCAGTTTGACCAACGGTTTGACCTTCCACGTTCATCATCACGAAACGTGTACCGTTCCAGATTTTGTTGGCGAAGTTACGGTAACCTTCAACACGTTTCATGTCGAACTTGATGTCACGGCCAGTGTTGGCAAGTGCACAGAATGTGAAACGAACCGCGTCAGTACCGTAAGCCTGAATACCTTCTGGGAATTCTTTACGGGTTGATTTTTCAATCTTCGCTGCCTGTTTAGGGTTCATCAGACCGAAAGTACGTTTTTGTACCAAGGTTTCCAGATCAACACCATCAATCAGGTCTAATGGATCAAGTACGTTACCCTTAGATTTAGACATTTTCTGACCTTCGCCATCACGTACCAGACCATGTACATACACAGTTTTGAATGGTACTTGTGGTGTGCCATCTTCATTTTTCATGAAGTGCATGGTCATCATGATCATCCGGGCAACCCAGAAGAAAATGATGTCGAAACCAGTGACAAGAACATCAGTCGGGTGGAAAGTATTCAAGAAATAGTTTTCTTTATCTTTCGCTTCGTCGCCAGTCCAGCCTAATGTTGAGAATGTCCACAAACCAGAAGAGAACCAGGTATCCAGTACATCTTCGTCCTGTTTCAATTCAACTTCAGGTGCAATACCGTGTTTCGCACGAACTTCTTCTTCATTGCGACCTACAAATACATTGCCTTCAGCATCGTACCAAGCCGGAATACGGTGACCCCACCACAATTGACGCGAGATACACCAGTCCTGAATGTTGTTCATCCATGACATGTACATGTTGCTGTACTGCTCAGGAACGAACTTGATGCGGCCATCTTTAACCGCTTCAATAGCAGGTTCAGCCAGTGGCGCAATTTTCACATACCATTGGTCTGTTAGAAGTGGCTCAACGATCACGCCTGAACGGTCACCGCGCGGTGGTTTCAGGGTATAAGGTTGGATTTGATCTAACCAGCCTTCAGCTTCCGCTTGCTCAACCAGTTTCTTACGTGCTTCAAAACGTTCTAAACCAATGTAGTCTGCTGGTGCAGGGATGGTTTTAGAAATCTGTTCGCCGGCTTTCGCAATGTACTCAAACTCAGCCAGAACTTCAGCATTTTTGTTGAAGATGTTGATTAGTGCCAGACCACAGCGTTTACCCACTTCATAGTCATTGAAGTCGTGCGCAGGCGTAATTTTCACACAGCCTGTACCGAATTCTTTTTCTACATATTCGTCAGCAACAATGGCAACGGTACGGCCAGTAATAGGCAAAACGATATTTTTACCGACAAGATGTGCATAACGCTCATCTTCAGGGTTGACCGCAACCGCAGTATCACCGAGTAATGTTTCTGGACGAGTGGTTGCAACGACAATATGGTCTTTGCCATCTTGAGTGCGAAGCGATTTATCTTCAAAGAAATATTTGAAGTGCCACAATGAGCTTTGTTCTTCTTTATCAGATTCTACTTCAAGGTCAGACAGGGCGGTTTGCAGTTTAGGGTCCCAGTTCACCAGACGTTTGCCGCGGTAAATCAGGCCTTCTTCATGCAGTTTCACGAATACTTCTTTAACCGCGTTGGATAAACCTTCATCCATGGTGAAGCGTTCACGTGACCAGTCTACTGAAGAACCCAAACGACGGATTTGACGGGTAATGTTACCGCCAGACTGTTCTTTCCATTCCCAGACTTTTTCGATGAACTTCTCACGCCCCAAATCATGACGACTTACGCCTTGAGCACCTAACTGACGCTCAACAACCATCTGAGTTGCGATCCCCGCATGGTCAGTACCTGGCTGCCATAAGGTATTTTTGCCTGACATACGGTTATAACGAGTCAAGGCATCCATGATGGCATTGTTAAAACCATGACCCATGTGCAAGCTACCAGTGACGTTTGGCGGCGGAATCATGATACAGAATGATTCACCTTTTTGAGACGGCTTGAAGTAACCGCGCTCTTCCCAGGTTTGGTACCATTTTTTCTCGATCTCGGTCGGATCGTAGGTCGTAGCAATATTTTGCGCTGAATCAGTCATAGTCTAAACAGATCAAAAGTGGATAAAAAATTGCATCTATTGTAGCAAAAAAATCAAGGCATGCGGCAGCTTAACCAAAAGCAAACTTTCGCCAATTGGCAGTTGCCTGAACTCAACGTATGATAGATTGATAAAAACGCGACTCATCGCAGACGATTAAAAAAAGGATAACAAGATGAGCTATAGCATTTCTCTCAAGATTCACCCCGATACCCATCAACGCTTTAAAGACCTGCATTCCCGATTTAATGCCGGTGAGCAGGAAAGCCTGGCCAAACTGCTCGGTGAAAATCTGGCCGATATTGCCTGTGAAATTATTGACCAGATTTTTGGCCGTGTGGTGCAGCTCTCAAGCTCCCCAGATCAGGAATCTGAAAAAGTCATTCAACAGATTTTAGAAACGACTCGCAAATATATGCCATGGTCAGTTTCGTTTTTTGGTAATGACCGACTGATTCCTATGGTGAACTATCTGTACAAAATGACCCATGAAAATGAGGACGGATATTTTGTTCGCTATCCGGTAGAACGCATGCTGATCACGGAACTGCTGGGCTGTGTGGAGCAAATGAAAGGTGGCAATAATCAGTATGTATCACCAGCATTGAAAGCTTTTATTCAGGTAGTGGATCAGGGTGTGACGCATCTGGTGCGTGAACCGAAAAAGATGCTGAAATTTAATGTGGTAGTCGATAAAACATTGAATGGTGTGATTCACCTGACTACACAACTGGGTTATAAACGTTTTGATAAACTTGGTAGCCTCTATGATGCGGATACCATGAGTTATTATTTTGAGCAGTTGTTGGCATTTCTGGAAGATGAAATACCGCCAGGAACATATTCATATAAAGAAGGTGACAGGATTTAATGGCAAAACTAGAAAATTTACAGGGAAAAGTAGTCTGGATTACCGGAGCATCTTCAGGAATTGGTAAGGCACTGGCTGAAGAATGTGCTGCACAAGGTGCACAGATAGTATTGACCGCGCGACGTTTGGAAGAACTGGAAAAAGTCCGTTCAGGACTGGTAAATCCTGATCAGCACATCTCAGTCGTAGCTGATATTACTGATGAAAGTCAGGTACGCACGGCTTATGAACAGGTGCTGAGTGAGAAAGGCCGCATTGACTGGCTGATCAATAATGCCGGACTCAGCCAGCGTGCCCTGATTCAGGAAACCACCATGCAGACTGAACGCGCCATTATGGAAGTCGATTATTTCTCTCAGGTGTTTTTTACCAAAACAGTTTTACCAACGTTTTTAAAACAGAAATCTGGCCGGATTGTCTTTATTTCCAGTGTGGCCGGTCTACTTGGAACTCAATATCGGGCGTCTTATTCAGCAGCCAAAGGCGCGATTCATATGTGGGCCAACAGCCTGCGTGCTGAAATGGCAGATCAGGGTATTCAGGTATCCGTGATTTTCCCGGGCTTTATTAAAACCAATGTGTCTTTTAATGCCTTAAATGGGGAAGGTAAACCTCAGGCCAAGCAGGATGAAGCAATTGAAAACGGTCTGGAGCCGGCTGATTTTGCCCGTCAGACTGTAGAAGCGTTGAAACGTGGTGAAGAATATATTGTGGTGGGTGGCTCTAAAGAAAAACTGGGTGTTTTAGTTTCACGTCTATCGCCAAAGGTGTTGTATAAGATGATTCGCAAAACTAAGGTGAAATAATCTGCTTGCAAGATCAAGCTGGTTGTCATCGGTTACAGGTTTATTGCTCCATAGAAATAGACCTGTAATCTGAAAATAATGTGCTCATCTTTTTTATTTCTTTTTTTTAAGATTTCTTATCTTATCCAATTAAGTCATCTATTTTTACTATCCCTTTTGTCCATATCCCATTTTCACAACATAAAACTGCATAAAAGTAGCAAAACCGCCGTCAGTATTCAGTTTTAATAAAAATGATATAAAAGATTGAGATGGGAACATTTGCCATGAAAACGCCGGTACCGGATTATTTGAATCATGTGCTTTCTGCTTGCCATGACAATAAAAAAGGCGCGCTGGCAGATTACATTCCTGAACTCGCGTCGGTTAATCCTGACAAGCTCGGACTTGCGCTATCGACCGTAGATGGAACCATCTATTCTGCCGGGGATGATGACGTTGAATTTACCATGCAGTCTCTTTCCAAGCCTTTTGCCTATGCGCTGGCAATCAAGGAGCTAGGGCTAAAACAGGTACTGGAAAAAGTAGGTGTGGAACCTTCGGGAGAGGCCTTTAACCAGATTTCGTTGGAAAAAGAACGCAATATTCCCAAAAACCCGATGATTAATTCTGGCGCGATTACTACACATTCCCTGATTCCTGCCAAGAAAACGGTATCACGTGCTGAACAGTTACGCCGTTTTCTTAGTGGACTGGCAGGACGGGAATTGTCTTTTGATGAGCAAGTTTATAATTCGGAAATTAAAACAGCTTTTCGTAACATGTCGATTGGTTACATGCTGCGTACTGTTGGTGTGCTAGACGAAGATCCTAAAGAAATCGTGCATGGCTATATTAAGCAGTGCGCAATTAAGGTCACCGTCAAAGATCTAGCCGTGATCACCAGTATATTGGCCAATGGTGGTGTGCATCCCAAGACAGGGAAACGTATGCTGGATCGGGCTTTAGTCCGGCAATTGCTCAGTGTCATGCTGACCTGCGGTATGTACGATGCTGCAGGTGACTGGTTGACTACAGTCGGTATTCCAGCCAAGAGTGGCGTGGCAGGTGGCATTATTGGAGTACTGCCAGGGCAAGTGGGGATTGCAGTATTTTCACCAAAGATTGATGAGCATGGTAACAGTGTGCGTGGTGTCAGAATCTTTGAAAATCTGTCGCACGATATGGGACTGCATCTCATGGAAGGTACGCCGTCAGCACAGACCATTCTGCAAAGTCGTTACACAGTGGGGAAAAAGAATAACGTCGTGGTGTATGAACTGCGTGGCGTGTTGCAATTTACCGAGTCTGAAATGCTGCTACGAATCTTGCAGGATGAACCGGAAGGTAAAAGTACCATTATTCTCGATTTAACCAATCTCACTCTCATGCATGATGTCGGTGCCCGAATGCTGTTTGAAGGCGTGGATCGTTTAAAACAGGATGGGCATAAAGTATTGGTTGTAGACTCAGAAGGTTTGCTGGATAAAGATCAGTTGAAGGGTAGAAAAAGGGTGGTGGTGACGGAGGAGTTGGAGAAGTTTTTGGAAAAGTATGAATAACCTCTCCCTTGCGCAGCAGTGCTGCTTGTATCTTGATTGATATAGTGATTAGCTACCACTATACGCAAATTGTAGAGTTTGGAGTGCTGCTAAAATCTTAAATTTGAACCTGAGATAAAACCTACAATTTGCCCTTATCCCTCATACAACT
>NZ_VOZF01000053.1:0-7283 GCF_013419905.1 Acinetobacter sp. YH12046 | reverse complement strand
ATGGCGTATTTATATTCTGAATAAGGATAAAGAGTACCTAAGCTATAAGTTTTTTGAGCACTAATATAAGTTACTTTAAGGTCTGTAATTGGATAATCAGTCTGATTTTTAATAAAAATATATCCATTTTTTTCAAATGGCTAGCATCCTATAAGTAGAACTAATGTAAGACAGTAAAATAGGCTATTCTTCATTTTGGTAGTTCTTCAATTGGTCTTATGAGTTTATTAATAACTATAACTTGTGAGGTATCACAGCCATGATCTACTTCAGTTATCCAAGAATAATTATTTTTTTCTAGAGGATAGGAGCCGCCTCCTCCATATGCTACTTTATCACCTAAAAAATAAGTGTCTGAATCTACTTTTAAGCTCTTAGTTTCTATATTCCAATCTATAGTTTTCGTAGCAAAAATTGGCAGAACTTTAGAGCCATCAGCATGTTCTAGATATAAGCATTTACCTTCCCTAATGAGCTTAGCCTCACTATAACTTGCATTATCTGCTCCCCCTGTATAGTGAATACGTGGAACAACTATATTTGATTCAATTTTTTCTGTAACTGGACTACAGGCTGCAAGAAAAATTAATAAAATAAATTCTAATCTTTTCATATTAAAGGAATTTTTGAGAAAATAATAATAGAGAAATTAAAACAAATTATTCCAAAAGGCTCTGATTAAAAATTGTTAAAATTAGTAGATATATGGGAGAAAATTATGAAAAAATTTTTATACTTCAATTGCTTATCTTTTATTTTTACTTATTTATCTTTGTTTTATCAGAAATATACATTGGTGGATCGTATAGTTGTAGACAAGCTTGAAAAAGTTAAAGTCATTGGAGGAGGATTTCCCTTACAGTTTTTAGTAGATGGTGAAGTATCTCCAGGTGGGAGTATAGCGCTAGATCCTTTAAATATTATTATAGGAATAGATCAATTTATCTTCTTATATTTTATTTTTGATTATTTGTTCTGGATAAGTATTTTATTTGCTTTTTACATAATTTTGAAAAGGTACAAACTAAAACAGATTTTCTAAAATTAACATAATACACGTTATACGAATTCCCAAGGCATGGCTTTTAGTCATGCTTTTTTTATCAAAAGACTATAGCTGAATGATAGCGAGCCAAATCGCATACAATATCTATCATTAGACTTAATGCAATAATTAAATGATGTTATTATCATTAATCTAATAGAATTAAGATTAAATGATAGAAATGAATACACGTATTTATCTACGAGCTTCAACTAAAGATCAAGATGCAAAAAGGGCTTTGCAGATTCTTCAGGATCTAAACCAAAACTTGAATTTGGGTGAAACCATTGTGTACGTGGAAAACTATAGTGGTACGAAGTTAGACCGACCTGAATTGAATAAGCTGCTGTCAGAAGCAAATCAAGGTGACACCTTGTTAGTTGAAAGTATTGACCGCTTATCACGCCTAACCCAACGAGATTTTCAAGAACTGAAGCGCAGGATTCAGGAGAAAGGACTTCGATTAATTGTGGCAGATCTTCCTACTACCTACCAAATGATTCAAACCAGTGACACCATTACTCATTCAATCCTAGAACTCATTAATAATATGTTGATTGATCTCCTGGCAACAATGGCTCGCCTAGACAATGAGAAACGTATAGAACGTATTAAGCAGGGCCTGGCACGTTCGGGTTACAAGCCAACAGGTAAGAAAGCCAATGAGGCTAAGCACAAACGAATAAAAGAATTACTAGCAGCTGGCAATATGACTAAGGAAGAAATTGCCAAAGCAGTGAATTGTGGAGTTGCAACTGTTTATCGAGTTGCTAAAGCCATTTAAAAAGGCTTGTATCAGTGCTTCCCTTATGTCATATCTATTTACAAAGGAACAAGGCATTCTTAAAGATCAAAAGAAGGGATTAATGATGAAAAAGCATTTGATTTTCCTTGTTTTTATAGTGATAGTTTTTATTTTAGCTCTAGTTGTAAAGATTAATAATGATCATAAAAAAGGGCAAGCATTAAAGAAATTAGAACTAGTTGAAAAGCAAATCCATTAGGTAAAAATTGACTTATACTTATTTAAATAACGCTAATAACTAAGCCCAAAGAACACCTAGACCCAGTGCTACACACGCTTAGTTTTTTATATTTTAAAAGAGCATTTTAGCAAATAGCATAAAAGACCGATCTATTCTCAAGCCGGTTTTTTATATCGCCGAGCATCATGGCTTCATCATAGATATATGAATATTAAAATAAATAAAAAGCCCTATAGTCTCTCCCGTTACTATAAGGCTTATAAAACGCTTTAATTTTTTTCTTAATTACCTACTTTTCGATGTAAGTTATGAATATATTTTACCTATTGGTAAAAATAAAGATATAAGACAAAAGATGAATACGTTAGGAATTCCGCGTAAAAACTACTAATTTCGTATAACCGCCATTATGTTAAATGCAGGGTATCTAATTAATTTGAGTTTGCAAAATTGCTAAATTTTTTCTTAATCCTTCTCATGTCTTGAAGTGTATAACCATAATTTCCGAAACATCTTTGTAGCATTTCTGGATTAGTCATTGGACTATCTAAAACAGTAAAAAATTCATTAATAATATTTACAGTAGATAAGTTGGCTTCTTTTTTTCTTGTATCAGAATTAATTGTTATTAATTGAGCTTTATTAAAGTGATCAGCCTTAATTAAATCAGGTGAGTTTTTAAGCTGAGAATTTAGTTTTCTAAAATCTTCATTATAGAGGGGAATACAACTCTCTATTATTCGTGGTAAAGCTGTGTCAGTTAAGAATGCATTTAAGTTAGATTCTATATCTCCAGTAGGTTTTACATTATTGATGTTTGAAGGTTTTACTGGAAAACCATGAAACATCCATTGTATACCCCATAAAATTACTATGACTAAAATTACTGAAAAGATGATTTGTAGTTTCTTCATTTTTTAAATTTTTCTAAAATTAACATAATACACCTTATACGAAATGCGTTATAATTCTCTTGAAAATTCAACGCTGTAGTTCCTAGTTGATAGCCCGAACATCCCTGTTCGGGCTTTTTTTATCTTTTTTAGTGTTCCACGCTTAATAAATAAGCAATGTTCCACGATTTTATTCAGTTTTAATAAACATCATCCGGTTTTTTGGTGAGTCATTATTTCATGTGCTTGCACTGAAATTGGCTCATCAAAAAACTGGAGTCCTGGCTAACCATACGGAAGGAAAAAACGGCTCAGGAAGCCCCTCTTCTTAGGTTCAGGCTCAACGTGTTCAGGGACAGGGATACGTTTGTTCTCTGGAGTAGTCAATTCGTCATAGTTTGACTCAGTCTGTGGCCGAGGATCTGTTGCTATATCCTGTTTAAAGCTCTGATCGGTAAATGTAGTCATATTGGCTTTTGGAGCTTCTAGTAAGCGCTGCATAGCTTCAATCTGTTCTTGATAAAACGATTCACGTTCTAAAGATTGATTTTCTCTTTGTATTGCCTGATTCAATTGTTTTTCCAGTATGTCAACTTGACGTTTTAGTAAGTCAACTTCTGTCAAGTTTTGACTGTTAATTGATTGACTTTGATTGACAGTATTCTCTTTTTTTTGTGGTTCCCCAAAAACTCTTAGGGCCTCTGAAAAGTCAATTAATCCATCAGATCCTTTAGATAAATTTCCTTTGTTTATATGTGCATATATAGCTTGTCTTGAATATCCATAAAGCTTAGCTAACTCTGAAACTGACAGTTTTTTCATTATGTAAACCAGTTTTTAACTTGTATTAATATCTGATTGTTAACTTAACAATTTCAATTAACAATGTCATTGAAATCCTACTTTTCTGAGTAAAGGAAGTAATTCCTTAAATTTCTCCACATCTTGCAGCATGGCAGCTATACGTACAGCAAACTGCTGATAGCTTTCTGTGCCTTGTGAATATTTGCTCATCTCAGGAAGCTCGGAGAGCTTATTGGCAAATAGATGGCGTTGTTTATCTGTTATTTTTGAAAAGAGGTCTAATGTATTCGGATCTCTTTTAGATTCGACAGAATGCGTGGCTGATCTTTTCTGTTTAAAGCTAAATGAAAAGCCAGTAATAGATCTACCAGTTTTATGCTGTTCAACTTTGACAGTGATATCGGTATGTTCATTTACTTGTTTTAATGCAATGTCTAAAACATATTTTTTAAAATCATACATTCGTTTGTATTCAGTTTCGAGTACACCTATTTTTTGTCTAAAATCATAAATAGTTATGAGAGGTGTTTTTCCAGTACTACGCCATGCAATCAATATTTCATATAAACGAACAGCATAAGCACTTGTTAAATTACTTATTTGTTGTATTTCATACTTTGTAAATTGTTCTTCTAACCTAGTAATTAAAGGCACAATAGCAGGGGCAAAAATGAGTCTAACAACAGCTTCATTATCAATATAAGCCACCTCACTCACCCATCTTGACTTGTGATTAATAATGTTACCTTTTTCACTAAGACTCTGATAACTGAATTGTCTTGCAAACAAGTCATCGCAAGCATCTTTTAACGCCTGATAAGCCGTATTTCGATGTACACCAAACTGATTAATATAACTTTCAGCATGAACTGTTAGTGGATCATTAGCATTTATCCCTTTACCCGATTCCCTGGCTTCAACAATAGCTAGGAGAATTAACCTCTGTTCAACTAGATCAAGGTTATAACTAGCATTGATTAAGGCATTATCTTTAACAATTAGCTCTGTTTTCATATGAAAAGATTATATTTTTAATTCAATAAGACGAGGTTATACAATTAGCTCGCTTAATGCAAGGTAAACCTCGTTTTAATGCAAGGTAAACCTCGTTTTAATGCAAGGTAAACCTCGTTTTAATGCAAGGTAAACCTCGTTTTAATATCTCTAGAACTATTATGAATAAAGGATTACAGGCTATTTAAAAGCATTTAAAAGCTTAAAAATAATTAAAAGCCCAAACCATGAAAAATTGCCCTATGTTTTCGCTACGCTCAAACTCTATTGAATCTCGCTTTCACTCGATTCGTCGGGGCAATTTTTAATTCAAATTTCGGAATTCGCTTCGCTCATAAAACTTTTTATTCGAGCTTCGCTCGATACATCAGCATAAATCTCGAATCGCTTTGCTCTGTTCTTGTTGAGAATAGGCTTATGCAGCTTTGTAATCAGGGAAAAGACTTCTGGAATTTTAATTTTGGGACGTCACTCGTAGACACTCGTTCGGTTCTTAAAAGATAAGCATGAAAACATAGTCTAATTTGCTCTCATTTGCGATTTTTAGCCCCTATTTACCATTTTTAAGTATATGGGTGCTTTTCATTTAAATGAGCCTTAAAAACGCATTTAAAAGCGATCTTCAATCATATTTAAAAAACTGGGTTCTAGCTTTTGAGATTTTTTCATTTTTGATCAGCAGATCAGAATGCACGCTTACGCGTTTCTCTTTAAGAAACTTAAATCAGATATCTTCAATTGGCTTGATTGCACCAGTTTTTAATGTAGTTCTTACTCCTGAATATCATTTAAAAAATTAGTCATGACAAAGAAAAATAGGAGAAATGCAAAGAATTGATTTCTAGGGCAAAGAATTGATTTCTAGGGCAGGATAGGCAACAGCCGTTAAAATTGCCATTTTGTCACCCAGACTCTAAAATATAGAGCTGCAAAATATCACTTTACTTACGGAATTAATCATGACTAAAGACAATAAGATTTCTTTTAGAATTGATCGAGCGGTGCTTGATTGGTGGGAGGCAAAGTGTGAAAAGCAAGGCGTTAAGAAAGGTGAGCCATTTCAGAAAGCTTTAGAAACTGCTTATAAAAAAGAAAATGATCCTGCATTTTCTGGACAGGATTTTTCCTTGCATCTGGATAATGATTTAGCTGAAAAAATCTTTAGTTTGGCCCAGGCAGAGCAGCAAGATCCGAATGAATTGATCATGGAGCTGTTAAGAGAAAAAATTGCTGAAAGGGAGAAAGTAGAAGACACGATCGATGTTTTTGAAAAAACCACACGCAAAGAATTAAGAATTAAACCAAGTTTATTAAAGAAAATTGATGAAAGAGCAGCCCTAAGCAAAATGAAGACGAATCAATATATTCTGTCTGTACTTACCGCAAACGTCACAAAAGATGCTCATTTTTTTGGGCAAGATGAAGCTCATTTGCTAGGAGACTCTAATGGGCAATTATCAGCTCTAGGACGTAATCTCAATCAGATGGCGAAAGCTATGAATCAAAGTATTTATGAGGCATATGACCGTGATTTTGTGGGTCGCATTCATGAACTCATCAGAGCTCATATACGTCATGTTTACAAACTGTTAGAACAGAATAAGAGAAGATGGGAATAAAAGTTTAGTCATGACTAAATTTCGCATAAGAGGTTTTATGTTAAATCAGGAGTTCACAATATTGGTCGCCATAATACTTTTTTCATAAAAATGAAAGTAATTGACATCATTTTACTTTAGTGATTAATTTTTTATTACAAATATCAAGAACTTGAGATGATCATGTTTTTCATCTCCAACTTTTGATAAATTAATGTTAAATCAAACTTTTTTATCCAATTGGAGTAAATTCCACTACCTTGTCTAATTAGTAGTGCTTCATATAGTGTTCTTATTATTTGCATTAACTCTTCATTATTATTCTGCATTGGATTAATTGATGTTACTGTTAAAATAGACTTTAGATAGCCTTCTTTTGTCTTTATTTCTTTCTCTAAATCATCATGGATTTGAACTTGATAAAGAATATTATCAATAAAAAAATGATATGTTCTATCAATAAATTTTGGATCTTTTTCAGGCTCTCGTCCTGAATTACTTTGCCATATTTGTCTTAAATATATTTTTCGCTCTTTATCTATAGTCCAATCTCTATCAGGATGCCAAACTCCTCTAGGAACACTATTTTCTATTTCATCAAGACCATATTCAATACGATCCTCTCCACTAATTCTTTCATTTATAAATCCCATTATTTCCCCTCTTATTAAATGTTCTTATTTCAGAGTAATTAGAATAGTTAAATTTAGCTAAAATTAACATAATACGGATTATCTGAAGCCTGGGATGTCTTCCAGGCTTCTTTTTTGGCTTCGTATAACAGCCATTATGTTAAATGGATAGTTATTTAGTGGAAAAATCAAGTTTTTGAAATTTCAAATTGAAGTTTTTTCGTTCAATTAGTAATTGTAATTTATATTCTATTGAATAACTATTTCATAACTTTTCCTATCATATTTGGCTGCATACGTAGCTACTTCTT
>NZ_VOZF01000052.1:0-8267 GCF_013419905.1 Acinetobacter sp. YH12046 | reverse complement strand
AAAAAAAAAAAGTTTCACTCTTTTGAAAAAAAAAATTGTTAACTGAATGAAAAAAAATCAAATCTATTCCCTTGTTTTTCCGCATTTTTTAAACACGTCCTAAAATATTGGACACGTTGTGTGATCCCCACATATAAATATTCGGCAAAATTACATGATATATATATGTAAAACTATACTCTCAATATCTGTAAATTTTACAGTCTATTAGACACAAACTTTAGACAACAATAGGCATGGCTTTACAACATGAAAAGTCTCACAGTTCTTGAATTATCCAAGCTTTACGGCATTAATAGGCAGACTATTTACAATCACGTAAAGAAAGGAATTTTAAGCAGAAATTCAGATAATAAGATTGATTTATCCGAAGCTATTCGTGTATTTGGGGAACCATCCAAAAAACAGGATGTAAAAGAGCCTGTAAAAGTTGACAGTCCAAATTCGGCAGAAGTTTTACTACTTAGACAGCAGATAGACCTTCTAAAAAATCAGCTAGATGATGCAAAAAATAGAGAAAGCTTCTATCAAAATCAAATTGAAACTATGCAACGCCTATTGGAAGCTCCAAAAACCAATACAACACAATCTGATGATCCTGGATCAACACAGGCAGAATCCACGGTAGAAGAAAAAGAGGACGTCATAGCTATGCCTCCTAAGGAATCAGAGGTTATCGAGAATAAGCGTATTCCAGTCCCTGAACATATTGAGCCAGAACCAGAAAAAAGGGGCTTCTGGAGCCGTTTTTTCAAGCCCTATGGATGATAGGACTATTTAATCAGACTAATCAAAACCGTGGAACAATGATCAATAATTGATCGTGAAACATAAAAAATCACTAAAACAGCCTGAGCGTGACTGCTTAGGCTGTTTTTACATCCATAAGACATTGTTTTAAAATGGTTTTTACAAAACGTTTCGTATAACGTGTATTATGTTAATTTTAGAAAATCTTAAGATAATTATTAATGAGTGGCTTAATGAATAAAGAAATTTCTGTATTACTGCATGACGTTCCTACTCATGCAGATTACGCATGTGATGCAACAGATTTAGATCCAGAAGATATTCCTGAAGATCGTATAGAACAAGTCATAAATTTATTAAATTCTTCTGATGAAAATATTGTATTTGAGGCAGCAAAACTTCTGACTAATTGGGGACAATCCTCTGGTTTTGATGCATTAGTAAATTTATTAAATGAAAATAAATTAGTTGGTTATATAGATCATCGTTTACATGGTTATGATGATACACTTCAGCATGTACTTAGAGCTTTTGTTCGTTATTGGGCATTCCAAGCTGATCTAGGATTTGGTGAACAGGCTAGAATAAAAATATTTCATCCTATACAAAAGATTATAGAAATATCTAATACAGAACCATTTGATATTAGTCGCTTATTTTGGTTAATTGATGATGAAAAATACGATGAATATATTCCTTTAATTAAAAACCATTTAATCCAAATAATAGATCATCCTGAATTACAATTTTGGAAAATCCATGATGCTATTGAACTGATGCTGAAATTAGAGCCTGAGTTTGTTCATAATTTATTAGAAGAAAAAGGCAAAACATTGGAAGACTTTAAAATTAACACTTTATAAAGTTATACATTTAACATAATGGTGGTTATACGCAATACACTTGTATATTAATATAAATTTCAAGCACTTAATAAAAAAAGAAAAATCCAAAAATGAGCAAAAAGTCGATTTTGAAACAAGTCGGCTTTTTTATGAGCAGGTTTGATATGTTTTGCCAATAAAATCGATCAAAAAACATTCATATTTCGCTTTTTCCCTGATAACTCAATGCTTGCACTTCGGAAATTATCCGCAATTTCTGCGGATAAGCCTTGGGGTAAGTTTTGAGCAATCTTGTAAGCCAAGGCTGACATGAATTAGGGAGCATTGCGTCTATGTCAGTATGGGGATTTTTCATATGATGGGGACATAGAGAACAGGATGTTCCAACACATAAAACAATAATGATAAGTACGACACCAGGACGTGAGGTACGACAGGAGTTATACCTAAACACCCAATATGAAAAAGCCCGACAGGATGTCGGGCTTTTTTATTGACTAAGTTTTTAAGATTTAAACTTATTTAATAAGTAATAAACACTCTTTAACATCTCTATACCGAGTACCTTGTCGACCTAATGTCATATGCTGATGATCCGTAGTTAATATCTCTATTTTTGAGCTATCCCATACAGAAGACGCAAGCTCCATCATGGTTTCTAGGCTGATCATTCCTGTATTACTATAACTAAGTGCTAATTGAGAATTAGTCAGTTCAACCCCCTTAAACATATCTAAAAAGGCATCCTCAACCTTAGTTTTGATACAGAAAGGCGATTGGTGTCTGTCTTCTCTATAGCGTCCTTTGACGATCACATTGTTCTTTTTCTGAATCTCAGGATAGTCATATAAAACTAAGGTTTCTAAAGCATGATAGAAACGACTGTAATGTACAAAGCAATACGGAGGATCAGCATATACTGTCCCACCTTCAAACGTCTCTAATGCTTCTTTAAAATCACCCGATAAGAAAGCTGAACTGACGTTGGATTCAGTATTTAAGCCATAAGTACATAATTCATTAAATTTCTTCTGGAAAAATTTGAAAACTTCTTTTTTTCTATAAATACAAATGTCATTAAAAGAGGAGTTCGTTTTTGCATCTCTGTACTGAGCATAATGGCCTGTACCTTGACTGCAATAAGCCATGGCATACATTAAAGAAGACAAAAAAATTGGATAGATCGGCTTATTTTTATATTCATCTGCAATTTGTCTTAAAGCATCAATCCATAAACATTGTTCATAGGACCACCATGTACCAGAATAGTCCTTTGCAAATAAATGATAATCATACAAGAACTCTTTATTGATTAAATCTTTTTGGCTTTCTTCTAAAGAATTGAAATCATCAATATTAGTTAAGTTAATGTAATCAACAAGATATTCTTTTTGACCATTAGCTTCTACGAGACTTAAAGTCTTCTGGTAAATATGATCAATATCTGGAATATCGCTATCTCGTAAACTAACTAAATAAGTCTGTGAAAGAACCTTTGAATATTCCTGGATGTCATTAGAAACAAAATTAACTTGTTTCCCAATCGCCCCTGCCAGTGAAGCACTCCCAGCAAATAGATCTAATACGGCTCTATCCTTTTGATGAACAAAATTAATCCCATCAACAATAAAATCAATAATCTTGGTTTTAGAACCCATATATTTGATTAAACTAGGAAATGGTTGTGGGGTTAACATAGGAATCCTTAATAAAAAAACAAAATCCCAAATTAGGATTTTGTTTTTTGATTCTATGCAATAAAGTCTTGAGAGTCAAACAGAGAAAATAGATGGATAAAAATTTAATGAAATCTTTGTGCATCCAAGCATTAAAGCAAATGAGACTTGATGCTCAGATCACTCAATCTCAATTAGCTAAAATGCTAGGAAAACCACAAAGCTTTGTTTCTAAATATGAAAATGGTGATAGATCTCTAGAAATTACTGAAGTCTATTTGATCTGCAAAGAATTAAATAAATCACTATGCGATTTTGAGGAAGTTTTAGAAAATCTCATTCAAGAGTCTGTTTAACTAAACTCATCATAAAGACTTGCTTTAATACCAATTGCTATAACAGGACAGCCACCAGAACCTTGACCAAATAGCTTGCTTCTTAATTTACCCATATGGGTTGTAGAGGAACCATAAGACGCACCTTTCCCTAAACTTTTGAACAGCTCCTGTAACTCCGAAGCTCTGGTAATCACCACGCCTACAGATACAGCACCTAAATCAAATAACAGTCGGAAGTTATTTAAATCCCTATCAAAAAATGGGTCTTTATTATTCCACTCTACTTCAATAGCAACTTTATTTTTAAAACAGTCAATTTTATGAGTAGGGACTTCCGTCACAGTACTATTTTTCAAAGTTGGTGTAACAGTATTCTTTCCGTTGTCAGTAGCTAATTTGATTAGCTCATATTCATCCAAATGAATAGCTGTTTTAAATTCAGTTTCCCCCCAACCTCTTGCATATAAAAAACTATCTAGCTGGTCTGCAACAGTAGATTTTCGTCCACCCGGAGCAATAACTTCACTTCTTCTTAAAACGAAAGCTGAAAGTAAATCTACTAGATCATCCCACTCATTAGGAAAGACATGTCTCAGCACAGAAATACCATTACGGTATTCCTCAATTTCATAGTTATCTCGGATATATTGCGGGAAAAGTAGAACAGACATAGTTTGAATAAATATGAGCTTATAATAAATGTTTCGTATTAAAGCATAATTTACTTTTTAACATAAAAATCTCTTATTCAAAATTCGCTCGAATGTAAGTACAAGCCTGACTCAATCCTGGCTTACTTTACGTTTTTTAATTTTAAAAGTTCCACGACTCGCTACTCGTTGAGCAAGTTCAGGATTACGCCCAGATAAGTGTTTAATCACAATTGGGGGACCATTGAGTTCCTTAAGTAGTACAGTATCGTTTTCAACATACATAACTGGTCCACTTTGAGCTGCGGAAATAAAGCTTTCATATATTTTGCTGCGTGTTTGGCCTCGGCTCTCAAATCATCAATTTCTTGCCGTGTCAGGTAATAATCATCAGGATGCTTAGACATATCATCGCCTTTAGTAGCTTTAGAAACAGACCCAAAAGCCTTAATCAATATCCTTATAGTAGCTATCTTGATAAATATAGCCATCAGAACTCTTAGACTGCAAAAACTTCTTGCCTTGATCGCTTTCTTTCCACATTAAAAGCAATTTTCTTGACTCTAGGTTAGCTTGATCTCGAATATCCCGAAAATAGGTATGTATCTCAGTATTATTCTTAATTTTGGGGGTTGAAGCCCGGACATAGCTCAGATTCAGTTTTCGTCCACCCGCACTTAAAAAGCTACGGTTCATTTTGGACTGGAAATAAGCTGTAAACATGCCATAGAGTTTACCGATCTGGACACGTACACCACGATAGCCAATATATCCTTCAAGGCTGAGAAGATACTTTTCAAAATGCTCTTTCACATCAGTATTTGATTTCTTGTTTTGGTAGCTATTTACAAGATTAACCCCCCTTTGACGTACGGCCTCAAAGGTATCTTGCTTTAACCGCCAAGTGAAATTGGTCGCATGTTTTGTATTTTCGCTCAATCCTATTTCCTGCAACTCCTTAATGCTTTTGGCGCGTTTGGTGAGCTGTAAAAACTGATAGTCTCCTATATTTAAAGTTAGCTTTTGAAAGGTCTCGCATCCTTTAATTTGTTTGGCAAGTTGCGCATTTAGATAATCAAGATGGTCATATTTATTTTGAATTATTGCACCATCAGGTAACCGCAACAGCAAATCATTCACTCGACAAAGCAAGAGCAACATCGGAGATTGAAGTTCATATAGCTTATTCTCACTTTTTGATTTATCACGCAAATAACGATAAACATCAGCATCTGTAAGATTCTGTTTACGAACACACAGGCCATTAGCAACGATGCAACTAAACGTACTTTGTCCGGATAAAAATTTTCGATATTGCTGCTGTGGCGTATTCAGCAAGTCATAGCGATCGTTCCATTTTTCGAGGATTGCTTCGGCTTTACTAAAACTCGATGGTCTAACCAAAATTCCAAGATCGTACCCTTTAGAGAAGCAAGCCAATATCGTATGAGTGATTTCTTTTGTTCCCGTCGTGTAATAAATCATTTTTCATTTTAAGTCTAAAATTTTAATGATTAATATATCCTTATTTGTAGATTCTTAAAGGTATTTCAAAGATTTTTTTAATAGTGATCTTTTAAGATCACTTTTTTAAGGATAATAGCCAGAACTGGCTATTCTATAATAAGCAGTTCCTTGGATTCGACTTGACATGGTCTCTGCTACGCATAAGATGGTTCTTGTAGATATTGTTTTTCAGTTGGACTGCCAATCCGTACATTCAATTTTCCTTAAATTGTTTGTTCATGGATTGCCAACCATGAACAAACAACATTACCCCTTTTCGCAACCTGCCAAGTTGTGAAAAGTTTTATCGGTGAAGCTGCATACGTCCGAAAGGTAGTTGGTGCGGCTACGATAGGGGCTGGCGGGTGTGAATCCCGCTTTCTACCTGTTACAAAGTTATGTTCACATGTTTATGTGATGCACGTAGGGCGACACGGAAACGGGCATTGACGGGTTATCAGCGTTTACAACATACGACTGATAACTTAGTAAATTAACCCTGTTTTATTTGTTACGGTGAGCCATCTCAGGGATTGAGTGAATGGCGTTAATAACCGCTTGGCAGATGCTTCGTAAGGGCATAGTCAAGGCGCACAGGTGGGCTTTTGAGATGATCGTGAGGTCATAGGGGAATGAGGTGTTAAACTGGATTTCTCGGCACGTCACGGTGAATTGCCGAATTCGTAGAGATACGTTGCAATTTGCTTTGGCGGTCAATGGATAGCTCAAGCCTGTAAGGTCGGCTCTGTCAACATACAACTACAGAACAGTTGATGGCAGTCGATATGCGTAGAGTAAGTGCTTTACCTTATTAACTTAACTAGAAAATATAAGCTAGGAATGACTTGGAACTGCGGTCTGGCGAAGTATGGAGTTGATTTTAGTTAAGTTAGAGATAAGCGTACTACTCGATTTCAATGTTAATCATTGGGATCAAAGACAAGTAGAACTAACGTGGGCGCACTTCACACCGTTTGAGTTGTAGATATTTAATTTCTGGTTGATAAGTTCACAGAAAAGCGATTCTAGGCAAACAACAAGGTGGTGATCGGTGACGGTCTTTAGAAGTGTTAGAGAATCAGACAAGTACAAAACCTTTGCTACATCGAGGTTGCAGACAGTTCGAGCGAATAAAAACGTAAGCGCTGTTAATTGGGAAAGTCTATACCGATGAGTTGGTAACGTTTAAGGTGATTGGAGACAGATTTTTTTCGGTAATATTCGATGGCATCAACATGCTTTGGCTAGCATGATTTACCGAAAAAGCTGTCTTAAAACGATTCTACAAATCATGAAAATGAATTGCCCTGGCAGGTAATGATATTTTCAAACTGTTGATGCAGTATAAATACGTAGAAACTAGCGGTTTAAGAACCCAGACCCCTTTAAGGGGCTGGGTTTGTCTTTAAATAATTAAAATATCTCTATTTCTCTCTTATTTTCGATTTAAGCACTCTATTTTTTATAACGTAGTAAACCTCAAAAAAAGAGTTAGCAAGGCTATAACCCCTCATTTTTCGCATTTAAACCAACACTTTTAATAAAATCAAAGATAAGTAAGAAAATTATATAAGATGTTATAAATGCTCTCACTCTCTCAAGATCACCACACCCCTCGCTTTGCTCGGGCTGATGGTGAACGTTGAGAGAGTTTCGGCAATACTCACCCTAAGAGCTTGCAAAAAAATTGCTTGCTCTCGAAGTATTGCCTGTACACCTTTCGGGCTGACGGAGCCACGCATCGGTCGTATCTGCAAAGGGTAATTGTGCTTTCCCTTATAGGCTGAGATTACGATTCACACACCGCATCGACACGTTCCCAAACCAACTGAACCCAACTATCTCCGCAAGGGTTTCCCCAATTTACGATTTAAGCCAAGTATTCAGCTACTCATCACGTTGTTGCTTTGTCGATTTCCCCTAGTAGCAACTCTTGCTTTATCCATATAAAACAATCGCTGTGGTGCGCTAGCGTCGCTTAATCCTTCCACCCACACCACATGCCAACCGTCAAAAACGGACACGCAGAAGCAGGCAAAGCTCGAAATACAAAAAGTATTGCTTATTTAATGGACACAAAACGATTCAATAACGAAGTAAATCAGGTTTAGACTTGAAATTACTGCCCATAACTGTAAAAATAGTTGGACAGGTACAAGCCTTTGGTGAAATCCGCACGAGTTGGTAGCTCTGCTGATCTTCGTTATCTGATGCGTCAACATCAAATAACTGCGTACCGCTGAATATAAGAAAAACTCGTCAATACTGCAAGGTATTGGCGAGTTTTTTTTACTCATTTCAATGCCTTAAGTTTCACTCTTTTAATTTTTTTTATAAAAAATCGTCTACATCTTATTGATTATTTTCCTTTTTCAAAAAAAAAAAAGTTTCACTCTTTTGAAAAAAAAAATTGTTAACTGAATGAAAAAAAATCAAATCTATTCCCTTGTTTTTCCGCATTTTTTAAACACGTCCTAAAATATTGGACACGTTGTGTGATCC
>NZ_VOZF01000051.1:0-10658 GCF_013419905.1 Acinetobacter sp. YH12046 | reverse complement strand
CCTATTTAAGTGATGTGCTGAAAAGGTTGCCGACACATAAAGTGACTCAGATTGAAGAATTGCTACCACACCGCTGGAAACCTAAATCGAATTAAAAAATAGGCATGGGGTTCAGCGGACGCTTACATATCTAAAGCTTGGCTTTGATCTAATATTCTGAACAATAGGGATTTACCTAAACCATTACGTCCAATTAATGCAGAAACCTGTCCTGATAAAAGCGTAATGTTTAGCTGATCAAACATTTTCTGTGTAGAAAATTCTAAATTTAAGTTTGAAGCAATACATGCATGTTGCATAAAAAATTCCTCATGTAGAGGATATGCAAAATAGTGAAGATTAACTTATAAAAAACAATATATTATTTAGGATATAAAGTAGAGACCAAGAATATATAGCCACAAGTAGAATCTATTTTGCACATCAAAAGTTTAAAAATAATGATGAGAAAATGACTTACTTCATTGGCGTTACTCTTGGGAGGATGATTTGAATAAGGTTATTTTATAATGATAAGACAATCTGTCAAGCTTGTACTAAAGCTTCTAAAAGTTATTTAACATAATGGCTGTTATGCGAAGTCGACTTGTAATGCAATTTGCATTACAATATTCCTAGTACATTAAATACTTGGGAAATATGATGGCTACTGTTAACTTCAGGATCGATGAAGCCCTTAAAGAAAAATCTTATTCAATCCTTAAAGAGCAAGGTATTGCACCTACTGATTTCTTCACTAGTATTCTTGAGTATGTTGCTACGACTGGGAAACTGCCTGTCAAAAAAGCTTTGCTTTCGGAAGAAGATGAAGAATTATTAGCTCTTGTCCGTAAGCGCATTAATGATCCTAAAGAGATGTTTGAGGAAGTCACATTAGATGACTTATAAGCTTTTACGTCACAAGGACTTTACAGCAGAATGGGAAAACTCCCTGTTGCTATACGAGATCAATTTAAAAAGAAACTAGCCAAAGTCATAGAGCAGCCACATATTCCAAAGAATATGCTTAGAGGCGATCTTGCAGGTTGCTATAAAATCAAATTATTAAAAGCTGGTGTCCGACTTGTCTATCAAGTTAAAGATGATCAGGTAGTTATCCTGCTCATTACCGTCGGAAAACGAGCTGATAGCATAGTTTATGACGAAGCGAAAAAGCGAATTAAAGACTAAAAATGGGAGCTTAAAGCTCCCATTTTTGGCTTCGTATAAGGTGTATTATGTTAATTTTAGGAAAGGCTCTAGACTAGCAGAATGATTATGTTAGTCTAGAGCATATAATTAACATTATTGAAGTATTTTACATGGCAATTTTTCGACATTCTTCTGCACACTGACGGCAAGCCTCAGCACATTTTTTACAATGATCATGTGAATGTTTTTCACACTCTTCCGCACAATATTCACAGATCTTAGCACAAAGCTCACAAATCTCTTTGAGGAAAGGTGAGTTATGTTGTTGCATACGCACACATAACTGACAAATATCTGCACATTCTAGACAACGTTGAATACATTCACGCATCATCTCTAAATCTTTTTCTTTTAAACAAGAAGTTGCACATTCAGTACAAATAAGTGAACAGTTTGTACATGCAGAAATACACTTTGAAAATTCCGTATTAATCATTTTTTACTCTCAACTTATATAATCAAAGAAATAATTAAAACATAATTTTTTTCTACTAATTATTTTAAATTATTAGTAAATGTAATACATAATGTTAATTTATATGAATAATGTTAATTTTAACTAAATCTTATTTATATTCCAAATTATTAAAAAACAGTTTTTAATTAGGATAGATGATCAAGTATCAAAAGCAGCTATTCTTAAAATAACTGCAATAATTTTATCACTTTAAAAATAGATTTTCCCTCTATTTAACATAATGGTGGTTATACGCAATACACTTGTATATTAATATAAATATCAGATACTTAATAAAACCAGAAAAATCTAAAAATGCACAAAAAGCCGATTTTGAAACAAGTCGGCTTTTTTATGAGCGGTTTTGATATTTTTTGCCAACATTTTTGCTCAAAAAACACTCAAAACAGAAAATCACCTACAATCTATAAGGCTTTCAACCTGAAAAAAATCCACAATTTATGGGGATAACTCTGGGGCTATTTTTAAGCCATTTTTGTACGCTTTGACGTACAGTAATTTAAGGAATCTGCTTCTAGCTGATCAAAGCTTTATTTCTTATGATGTAGTCAAGGAAAGCAGGAAGCTCCAAACAACAAGAATAAGAAAGATCAGCACAAGGATGGTTAGGTACGACAGAAGTTATACCTTGCAACCAAACACGAAAAACCCCGACAGGATGTCGGGGTTTTTTATTACCATTTGAAAACTGACTAAGTTCACTATAAAATATAGACTATAATCTATATTTTGGTTGTGATATGTGGACAGTCATCACAACAGATCTGTTTAATGAGTGGCTTGAGCAGCAAGATGAATCAACACAAGAGAAAGTCCTCGCAGCTTTGGTCGTTCTACAGCAGCAGGGACCTAGCTTAGGTCGCCCTTTAGTGGATACCGTGTATGACTCTAAATTTACCAATATGAAAGAGCTACGCGTTCAGCATAGAGGTAAACCACTTAGAGCCTTTTTTGCATTTGATCCATTACGACAGGCCATTGTGCTTTGCATCGGTGATAAAGGCGGTAAAAAGCGTTTCTATAAAAGAGATGCTGGACATTGCAGAACAGCAATACGAACTTCATCTCTCAACCCTAGGAGAACAATCTAATGGCTAAAACCTTACAGGAATTATTGGTTAGTCGCTCTCCAGAGAGCCAAGCACGTATTAAAAAAATGGCTGATGAGCTACTGTTAGAGACTCAGCTCCATCTTATTCGAGAAGAGTTAGAGATTTCCCAAAAAGAACTTGCTGAAACTTTGGGAATAAAACAGCCATCACTTTCAGCAATTGAAAATCGTGGTAATGATTTAAAGATTTCAACCATGAAAAAGTATGTTGAGGCAATGGGTGGTAAGCTCCGTATTGATGTGGAGCTTCCAACAGGAAAACATATAGGATTTAATGTGTAACGATAAAAAAGGTAGCTATAAGCCACTGCTGTCCCACAATTTTTCACAAGAGGAAGCTTAAATAAGCTTCCTCTTGTTTAATGGGGATTTTATCGGGTGAGAATAAAGCTTTTAACGTTTTTCTTTCAAACAAATTCACTTGAATGATTCTGAGTAAGCGCTGCACTGTCCAGCCTTCTTTCCCCAGATGTTGAGCGAAACTCACCAGCAAATAGGCGATTAACGCGATCCAAATTTGAGTTTGTATGGCATTACGGCTTCGGCCTAGAAATGACTTTAATTTTAAATTCTGTTTAAGTGCTTTAAAGAACAGCTCCACTTTCCAACGGTCTTTATAAATTGCAGCAATCGTTAATGCTGCCAGATGAAAGTTATTACTCAGAAACTCAAACGTCCTGTTCTTATCGGTATCATAAAATTCTATACGTCTTAATAATTTGGGAGCACCTCTTTTCTTTGCATAAGCACTACTTAATTCAATCCATTCATCCGCAATAATACCTTTAGATGCTAATACGCTGCGGCTAGATTTCACTTGATAAACTGTCTTTGGGCGCAATCGGGTGACAAAACTGACCTTTTGATGAGTCAATTGGGCAAACCATTGATAATCAATATATCCTTTGTCAAATACGACAATACTGCCAGCAGGAAATTTGAATGCTCTGCCTTGTACCATATCATTTTCAATGCCATCCCCAAGCGCCACAAATTCAGGAATGGTATTGCTGTAATTTAAGCCAACGCTAAGTTTCATGCTGGCTTTGGATTCATGCACTTTGGCCCATTCACATAAGGAAAATGACAGATCAATATGGCTGGCATCCAGGGAATATAAGGGATTCTTAAAGCGGAATTTATGAGCTACTTTTGAGTGTTCATAAGATTTAAGCAAGGTGTAAAATAGCTGTTCATACAAGGCTGCAGGCTGTTCCTGATTGATTCGAGCCAGTGTACTGCGAGGGTGATAGACTTTGCTCCGAGAGCATTCAGCTTTTCTTGTTGACACTCTAGATTAGATTGAATATCCCGCAGACTTTGTCTGCAGGAAAGTTGAGACATCAGTATGGCAATGAACTGATCCCATCTTGAAGCGGCTCTAAATTTCTGACCGACATGATGTATTTGAACAAGACGTTCAAAATCTTGTCGGAGTATGGGTTTAATCAATTGATGAAATACGGTATTCTGATATGACAAAACCTGAGTCCTTGGTCGTTAAAGTGTTGGTTCGCACTTATATTTTAACGATTCAGACTCAGGTTTTTTTATTTAAATCAAACTATGGGACAGCAGTGAGCTATAAGCTCCCTTTTTTGTGTTAGAAACCATTTAAAGTGTCTGTATTCTCACCATTAAAAATGTCTGGTTTATGATGATCTAAATAACTTCTCAGGATATGACTCTATGAACGACACTGAAAATCAAAAAAAACTCCCATTCTCAGAGGATGAATTACTCGAAAATATAGATGAATATAAAGCACATGCAGATGAAATTACTGTGCTTACAGAAACCGAATTCGATTATTCATATTTCAAACACTCTACTCCATTTTTTCAAAAACAAATTAATTACTGTAGAGACAAAACCCTTGCTACATAAGGTTTTGGAGTCGTTTGTCTAAAAATAATCATAAAACAACCTAGAGCCTGTTTATTTCCTCTTTGTATCCTTAAACGGATAAGATTTTAGAAAAACCGATGGCTCAGAATTAAAAATCATTTAACTTTTATTTGTAATTGTAAACCGAAAGTATCGAGTAATTTCTGCATGGATTTCAAAGTAGGATTGCTCCCTGGTTGCTCCATTTTTTGCAGTGTCTGTGGCGCAATCTTAGTAATTTTAGCCATATCATTCAGTGTTAAATGTAGCTCTGTTCGAATAAATCGAGCAACTTGATAAAAAGACCAGTCTGGATGATTATTGATGGTTTCAAGCACAGATAGTCTTTTTTCCATTTGTTGAATAGGGGTCAATGGTTTAAAACGTTTATCCATGGCTGATCTCCTCCAACTGCTGGCAAATATTGATTATTCGATATTGGCTATTTTCCAGAATTTCATCCGCTACTTGAAGAGCCTGCATCTTTTCTAACAATCCCCGATAAATTGGTAACTGTTCAATTAATAAAGTTTTAATTTCTTGTGGACCAATCGAAGTGCTTTCAGCTATCTGCTCAATCACAGAACTCAAAAGTGGCATACCACCATGATCATCTCTTTCCCAACGAGTAGTACGTGCAATACCATCAGGATGTAACCACATTGGCGCAAAATCAAATAATGGTGTGAGCTGAATTTTACCATTATTGAAGCGTTGGATTGCTGTATTGCGAGTATGGTTATCTTTATTGCCTAAGGCAACATTTGCGAGATCACGCTTCAAATACTCAAATACTTCCTGCTTTGGTTCGGTACAAGCCTCCATAAGCAGGGTACATATTTGATTATGGGTCATTCTAACCCCAAAGCCCGCCTTCCCACCTAGAGATGCAAGGCTTTCCTGAGCAATTCTTTCAACTTTGCCATTAATTACTTTGCGATCAAATCTTGGAATAAACAAAGTCTTGCCATGTAGCTCAAGATCCCGGTGTACACGTAGTTGCAAGTACTGAGCGACTTTCATATACAAAGCTTCGTTCATCAGGATTTTATTCAAATTTTGATCACTGCCGCGGCTAAATTTAACCAACCAATGCTGCTTAACTTGATCATCTGGAAGAGTATGATCTAGATAGAAAAGATCATCATAACCTTGTGTTAACAACAATTTTGGCCACTCACCCTGAATACCAGATGAACCAGCAATAAAAAGTCCATAAGATGCGAGCGATTCAATAAACTTCTCTTTACGTTCAATAATTTGGCTTAGGCTAAATCCCTGATTCTGCAGCTTTGGGAAATGACTTTGTAACCACTCATGAGCCTCTTTGACTCGCAGATTCCCAATTGGATTTCCTGCGCCTGCTTTTAAAAGCGCCCAGTCCGCTTGTTCCTGAACATTCTCAGAAAAATCAAGCTGTATTAGTAATTCTTTGCGGCCGTATCCTTGAGGTAATAGATCCATAAGAAATGCTGGCCAAGTTGATTCCAATCTATTTTGAACGTTCACTGGTAAGTCATAAGCAAGCGCATGACCATCTCTTAGATCCATATATGAAATAGCATATTCGAACAAATATGATGTACGTGTAGCTGCCTGCCATCCAGCATTTTGATCATCCGTAACCTCAACCAAAGCACAGTCATGCCATTCATAGTCTTGGTAGATTTGCAGTGTACAGTATTGCTTCATAATTTTATTAAAATAGTAAAATATAATGATTTTATTGATTATATATCTATTTTAATATAAAAGTATAATTAAACTAAAAATCTCAATGATCACTCTAGGTGTCTAAGAAGAACTTATACATTTCTCAAAATTGCAATAAACTCATCTGATTTGCAGTAGAATTGATCAATATTAGGTTAAATCTCACCTCCTTATATTTTAGCTATCCTTTACATCATGTCAGAACGTCAACAACTCAGCCTTAGTGAATACCTTGCCACTGTACAGGAAGTCATCCATCTGACTTTTGATGGGGCAGTGTGGGTCAAGGCTGAGATCCGTAATTTAAGTATTAAAGGCGGTCACTATTATCTTGAGTTGGCTGAGAAAGATGAAGAAAGCCATAAGGTGATCGCTAGTTGTAAAGGCACCATTTGGAAATTTACGGCACAAAAAATAGTTCTAAAGTTTGAACGAGAAAGTGGTATTGAACTGTCGAAAGACCTGAATGTACTGATCAAGGTCAAAGCTAGATTTGATCCGCAATATGGCTTCTCGGTCAATATCGAAGATATCGACTCTAGCTTTACTCTAGGAGACATCGCCAAACGCTATCAGCAGATTCTGCTGCGACTGACTGAGGAAGGCCTGCTCAATAACAATAAACAGTTGCCGGTACCCTTTGATATTCAGAATGTCTTGGTCATTGCACCGGAAAATGCTGCAGGGTTAGGTGACTTTAAAAAAGATGCGGATGCCCTGGCTCAGGCTGGTGTCTGCCATTTCGTTTATCATTCAGCAACTTTTCAGGGTAATACTGCTTCTGCCAGCATCATTCAGGTTTTGGGCCGTGCCTTAAGACAGTGGGCTCAAGATTACTTGATAGCACCAGACCTTATTGTGATTATCCGTGGTGGTGGAGCCGTGAATGACCTAGCTTACCTGAATGATTATGATCTGGCCGCACTGCTGTGTAAAAGAACTGTGCCTATCTGGGTCGGTATTGGCCACGAGAAAGACCACACTATTTTGGATGAAATTGCACACCGTTCCTTTGATACTCCGAGTAAAGTGATCGCAGGGATCCGTAACCTGATTGTGGAGCGAGTCAATGAAGTTAGTACTGCTTTGCAGACCATCAAGCTACTGTCACAGCACCAGTTGATCACCTACCAGAGCCAGAGTGATCAGTATCTGAAAACTATCAAAACTCTGACACAGAACCAGATCAATGAAGCCCAACGTAGAGTTGATATGCTGAAGAGTGATACTAAGTATCTTGCTCAACAACAGATTAAACTAGCTTCACAGCAGGTAGAGTCATTGATGAGGGAAACCTTGCTACAGAATCCACGTAATGTGATGGCCAAGGGCTATGCAATTGTCCGTAGCCAAGGCAAAGCCATCCGTTCCATACAGCAGATTACTGACCAGCAATTACAGATTGAACTTAAGGATGGCACCATTGATGCCACCGTGACACAGGTAAACGCACATGAACAATGAAGAACTAAGTTTCAAGAAAGGTTATGAAATTCTCAAGAAAAATGCCGAATTTCTTGAATCTCAGGAAGAACCGGATATTGATAACCTTATGGCGATCGTTGAAGAGTCCATGACTGCCTATAAAGCCTGCAAATTACGTATTGATGCTGTGCAACAGGCGTTGAATGACACCTTTAAAGAATAAAAATTCTAGGTCGAGAAAAGTCTAGAATGTTCTAGAAATAAAGGACATGAGATGGTGAAAACTGACAGTTAACCCAATAAATTTGCTTGAGCAGAGTTTTATTACTAACCACCTTTTCCTCGAGAGGTGTTACATGGATCCCAAACAACATACTTACGTTGTTAAATGGTTGACTGAGGATCAAGCCTGTGTCGGCTTATGTGTCGAGTTCTTCATTAAGCTGACTTAAACCAAATAGGTGAGGCTAATTAATTTAATGGCTGATCTTTAATAATCCCTGCCAGCTGAAATAGTTTTGGGTCAAATGGGTACGATTCATGGACCACTTTCGTTGTGGCAAGTAGCAGCTGCCAACAGCTAATTTAGTTTTCCCATATCTCGCCTGTACCGCTTCTAAAGTCTGCATGAGGCTTTCATTACTTTCACGCTGGCTGTGGTCCGTCAGCAGGTCAGGAGTAAAGCGCTGCTTAGCAATTAAATCCGTCAGAATTACACCACACTTTTTATATTTCACGTCAGATTTATAAATGTGTTCCAGCAGTTGCATAGCTGTTTTAATCAGATCCAAAACACAATCCGTCGGTTCAGGAAACTCAAAAGCCAACGATTTACTGTAATAGGGAACCTTTGAATCAAAAGGATTCGATTGCACAAAAGCAATGACACATCCACATAAGGAAGCGTCTGCTCGTAAACGTATGACCGCATCCTGTACATACTTGCCCATAGCCTCTTTGAGATCATCTTGCTCGGTAACTTTTTCACCAAATGAACGACTTGCTATGATTTGCTGTTTGGGGGGAGGGGCATCATCTAACTGCATACAAGAAACACCTTGCAGCTCCAATACTGTTCTTTGCATTACCACAGAAAAAAGGCTCGCCATGCGATGAGAATCTTGCATCACTAAATCCAGTACCGAATAGATTCCCATGGCATTTAGTTTTTTAACTAACTTACGACCAACGCCCCAAACTTCACCGACCTCAATGTCTGAATAAAGCATTTCCTGATCTAGGAAATCCATATTGAGTAAGTTACACACACCCTTGAAACCCTGTCTTTTTTTGGCAAGATGGTTGGCCATTTTGGCTTCAGTTTTACTACGCCCGATACCAATCGAGACGGGCAAGCCAATCCAATCCAACAATCGTTGTTTCATGTGATGCGCATACTGAGTTAAGTCAAAATTTTGTGCATAACTGGTCAGGTCTAAAAAACACTCATCAATTGAATAGATTTCCTGTTCAGGTGGCGCAACAAAACTAGCCAAAATTGAATGAAAACGCTTGGACATTTCAGCATATAAAGCATAGTTACTGGATAACACCACGACCTGATGTTGCTGAACAATATCTTGTATTTGAAAGAGAGGAACGCCCATTTTGATGCCCAGCGCTTTGGCTTCATTACTTCTTGCCACAGCACAGCCATCGTTATTGCTGAGAACAATGACAGGTTTGTTGTTTAGACTGGGATTAAATACCCGCTCACAACTGACATAACAGTTGTTAATATCAATCAGGGCATAAATCCGCTCGTAACTGCTCATCTGAACTTCTTGATCACACTGGTAACCACACCCCAAATCAGCATGGTTTGATTATCTTTCAAATAGATATCAGCAAAATCAGGATTAGCCGCCTGCAACCAGCATTGATTACCCTCAATCATTAAACGTTTAATCGTAAAATCATTGTCTATCAATGCCAGAACAATATCCCCATGCTTGGCTTCAATACTACGGTCAACGATTAGCTTGTCATTCAGATCAATCCCTGCATCACGCATGGATAAGGATTCCACTTCAACGATAAAGGTTGCCTGTTGGTTTTGAATAAGAAACTCGTTTAGATCAAGGGTCTTATCGATATAGTCCTGAGCAGGGGAAGGGAAGCCTGCAGCAACTTTTTGCAAAGCAACAGGAATCTCATAATGTGTTTTTGTCTCAAGCAATGTAATAGAGGAAATATCGTTAAACTTTGGAGTGTCATTTTTTTTCAGGTATTTCTTGATTTCCAATACACGAGACTCTGGCACCCGAATGACCTTGGTCGGTTCGTTATAGACAAAAGGACGGCCAGAACCTTTGCGTGCACCACCATGCTTATTTTGCGTCATTTTTATTATCAATCTTGATTATGTAACATAATTAAGATTATAGAAAACTCAGAATATAAAAACAAGATTGTCCGTTCTTTAATAAAGTATTATCCCAAATCTTGGGATTGCCATGATATTAGCAAAGCCACAAGATCAGTCAGACGACACAATAAAGATTGTCTAATCCTTGATCGTAGAGACTTTATATTTGAAGCAACAGAAGACCTAAAGGGCTTTACTGGTATCCATTGATTGTTCAGCAACATTAAATAAAACCGTGGAACATTGATTAAAGAATAGGCGTGGAACGTGAAAAATCATAAAAAAAGCCCACTCGAGGGTGAGTGGGCTGTAAACTAGGTGTTAGCATACTGAATTATAACACAATTTAAAAAGCTGTTGTTATTCACCAATTAAAATGTCTATGCGATAAACCATTTAAAATGTCCTGTTTTTAACTGCAAGAGTCAAGAACAGGATTTAAATTTCTTTGTTCATTGCTAGCTTTCTGAGCTTTACGACTCGGC
>NZ_VOZF01000004.1:0-193454 GCF_013419905.1 Acinetobacter sp. YH12046 | reverse complement strand
GGACCAGAGTGGACGAACCTCTGGTGTACCGGTTGTGACGCCAGTCGCATCGCCGGGTAGCTATGTTCGGAAGGGATAACCGCTGAAAGCATCTAAGCGGGAAGCCTACCTCAAGATAAGATTTCCCCGAGACTTTATGTCTCCTAAAGAGCCGTTGAAGACTACGACGTTGATAGGTTGGATGTGGAAGTGCAGTGATGTATGAAGCTGACCAATACTAATTGCTCGTGAGGCTTGACTATACAACACCCAAGCAGTTGTATATAAAGCATCAATTGATTTCATATTGATCTAACGATCAGACGAAAACTTGATTTAGTTAAGCTAATCGAACAAATGAGAGTATAATTAAGCACTGCTTAGTTCTACTCGCAAGAACTCAGATACATCTGTTAATGCATTCTATTTGAAGAAAGCTAGGCAAACGAAGCGCAAGCAACGTAAATAAGACCATAGCGAGTAAGCATACCAGTTGTGCTGGCGACCATAGCAAGAGTGAACCACCTGATCCCTTCCCGAACTCAGAAGTGAAACCTCTTAGCGCTGATGGTAGTGTGGGGTCTCCCATGTGAGAGTAAGTCATCGCCAGCTCATTATTCCAAAAGCCCTCTGCTCACGCAGGGGGCTTTTTTTATGCGTGGGGTTTAAGAAAATTAATTATTCGATGGTTATTTAAACTGAATCATCACATAAAAGGCGAATTGAGAGGCGTATACTGAGCAGGTTCATGGAGCGGATATGTCCTCAAATTCATCTTCAAGCCATATCGCATATGGTTCATCTGCTTTTAAAGCTATTTTATTCTCCTTATTTCTGGCGGGTTTCGCGATTTTTTCATCGCTGTATTGTGTCCAACCGATGATGCCGATTCTGGCGGATTATTTTCATATCTCTCCAACACAAAGCAGTTTTCCACTTTCCTTCTCTACCATTGCCTTGGCTATTGGCTTGATCTTTACTGGTCTGATTTCAGACCGTTTTGGCCGTAAGCCGATAATGGTCTGGTCGTTATTTTCAGTTTCAGTCTTACTGTTACTCAGTGCTTTACTGCCAATCTGGTCGATATTTCTAGCCACACGAGTACTGATTGGTTTAACGGTCAGTGGTGTGGCAGCCGTGGCGATGACTTATATTGGAGAGGAAGTGGTAGAGCAGGATGTGGGCTTTGCCATGGGGCTGTATATTTCCGGAACTGCGATTGGGGGCATGAGCGGACGGTTGATCGCAGGGACATTGGTCGATTTTATTTCCTGGCAATCCGCGACTTTGATTATTGGATTGCTGAATCTATGTATCGCGGCAACTTTCTACTTTCTACTACCGAAGTCCAGGCATTTCAAAGCTTATCCAATTCAATTCAGCCGTTTTATCAGAGCATTTCAACAGAATCTGAGTGATCCTAAATTAAGAATTCTGTTTTTACAGGGCTTTATCCTGATGGGGGGATTTGTCTCGGTATTTAACTATCTGAGTTATCGTTTGATTCAAGCGCCATTTGAATTGTCTCATGTCTGGATTGGTCTGATTTCGATTACTTATCTGGCCGGAATTTATAGCTCGCCACGAGCCGCAGCTTGGAGCAGGAAGTTTGGACGTTATAGGGTACTTGCCGCCATGCTTTGTACCATGCTGTTTGGCTTAGCCTTAATGTTGATTAATAACTTGGCTTTAGTCTTTATTGGTTTGCTGATTTTTACCTTTTCCTTTTTTGCGGCTCATTCAACTGCCAGTAGCTGGGTATCGGTGCAATCCTTACAGTATCGTGCGGTAGGTTCGTCCCTTTATTTGTTCTGTTACTACCTGGGTTCAAGCTTACTTGGAAGTTCGAGTGGACTGGTCTGGGAAAATTCCGGATGGTTAGGACTAAGTGTATTTATCGCTATTATTTTAGGATTAGGCTTGCTGATGGCACAGCGGTTAAAACCTATAAATGATTCTTCAAAATCAGGATGAGTATATATTCCTGATTAAGGTCTTAAAGCTGTTTTTGTATAAATTATAATCAAGCAACCTGAGCCGAATTCATGCTAAAATACTCGGCTTTCATCTTTGATCACTTTTCTGATCTTCCATCTGCCAGCCGAGAATTGCTAGCCATGTCTACTGCTTATAACGCTCAGACTGCGCCTAAAGCGTTGTTTGATTACGACAAATATTGGGCGTCATGTTTTGAACCCGCGCCTTTTTTGCCGATGTCACGCGAGGAAATGGACCAACTCGGTTGGGACAGTTGTGACTTTATTTTTGTCTGCGGTGATGCCTATATTGACCACCCGTCATTTGTGACCGGGATCATTGGACGTGTGCTCGAAGCACAAGGTTTCCGCGTGGGGATTATTGCCCAGCCGGACTGGACTAATGTAGAAGCCTTCCGTGTACTCGGTAAGCCGAATATTGCCTGGGGCGTTTCTGCCGGTAATATGGACTCGATGATTAACCGTTATACGGCGGATCGTAAGATTCGTTCAGATGATGCTTATTCTCCAGATAACCAGCCGAATAAACGTCCAGACCGCGCAGCAACCGTCTATTGCCAACGTTGTCGTGAAGCTTTCCCGGATGTGCCGGTATTACTCGGTGGTATTGAAGGTTCATTACGTCGTATCGCACATTATGACTACTGGTCAGATAAAGTCCGTCGTTCGATCTTAATGGATTCTAAAGCGGACTTGTTGATGTACGGTAATGGCGAACGCTCGATCATTGAAATCATGCATCGCCTGGCTAAGGGTGAAAAGATTCATCAGATTACTGATGTTCGTGGTACCGCATTCATTATCAATAAACATAACCGTGCTGCAAAAGCCCAGTTTGTGGAAATCGCATCCAATGATGTCGATACCATTGGCCGTGTCGATCCGATCATCAACCCCTATGTGATGAGCGAAGATATTGATGGTTGTGAAATTGAAAAAGATAAAGGCAACAGCTTAAGCCAATACCAGAATTTCCAGAAAGAAGTGGTAGCCAACCCAATCGTGCGTGAAGGGGACAATTTAGATCCAGATACGCAAATTGTGCAGCTACAACCAGCTTCTAAAGCAATTAAACATAAATTACCACCACGTGAACTGGCAGTGATTCGTTTGCCTTCTTTTGAAAAAGTGGCAAATGACCCTGTGCTGTATGCACATGCGAACCGTATTCTGCATCTGGAAACCAATCCAGGGAACGCGCGTGCCTTGGTACAAAAACATGGTGAACGTGATGTGTGGATCAATCCGCCACCGATTCCATTGACTACTGAAGAAATGGATTATGTGTTCGACCTGCCTTATGCACGTCTGCAGCATCCATCCTATGGTAATGCACGCTTTCCGGCCTTTGACATGATCAAGTTCTCAGTGAACATTATGCGTGGCTGTTTCGGTGGCTGTACTTTCTGTTCGATCACCGAGCATGAAGGCCGTATTATTCAGAACCGTTCTGAAGAATCAATCCTGCGTGAAGTTGAAAAGATTCGTGATACCGCACCAGGCTTTACTGGCATTATCTCGGACTTGGGTGGCCCAACCGCCAACATGTACCGTTTGGCATGTAAAGATCCTGAGATTGAGAAGAACTGTCGTAAGCCGTCATGTGTATTCCCAGGCGTGTGTCAAAACCTGCATACCGACCATGCACCATTGACCCAGTTGTATCGTAAGGCACGTGCTTTACCGGGTATTAAAAAGATTCTGATTGGCTCAGGTCTACGTTATGACCTTGCCGTATTGAACCCAGAATATGTCAGAGAGCTGGTCACCCATCATGTGGGCGGTTATCTGAAGATTGCGCCAGAGCATACCGAGAAAGGTCCATTATCGAAGATGATGAAACCGGGCATCGGAACGTATGATCGCTTCAAACAGATGTTTGACCGTTTCAGTAAGGAAGCCGGTAAGGAACAGTATCTGATTCCTTATTTCATCGCGGCGCATCCGGGTACCACCGATTACGACATGATGAATCTGGCGATCTGGTTGAAAAAGAATGGCTTCCGTGCCGATCAGGTACAAACCTTCTATCCATCACCAATGGCCACTGCAACCACCATGTACTACACCGGTAAAAACCCGCTGGCGAAAGTCGCGCGTTATACTGAAGATGTGGACATCGTGAAAGGTGAGAAACGTCGTCGTCTGCATAAAGCCTTCTTGCGTTATCATGATCCAAACAACTGGCCTTTATTGCGTGAAGCTTTAAAGGAAATGGGGCGTCAGGATCTGATTGGTAACTCGAAACAGCATCTGATTCCAACCTATCAACCTGCTGGTACAGAGGGTCAATACCAGTCTGCACGTAAGAAGAACTCGACGGTTGCAGGTGATTCACAGAAACGTACCGGCAACCCAGGCAGTCGTGGCCAAGCTCAGAATAATCGTCCGAAGAAAGGTCAGATTCTGACTCAGCATACAGGTCTGCCGCCACGTGAAACGGGTGATGCGAAAAAGCCATTCGGCGGCCCTAAACCTAAAGGAAAATCAAGGCCAAAATCACGTGCTTGATTAAGCTGATAAAAAAGACACTTCGGGTGTCTTTTTTTATGTTCAGACTTTATTGATGCAGCTTTTGGGTTCTCAATTAAAATGTAAAATATTTTATTTTTAGTCGATTTAAATTTTTGAAAAATGATATAAAAATAACACTTTGTCGGAATTGTCTTACAGTTCAACCGATTTATATTGCGATCTATCAGGAGACTATTTTACAGTCGCGTATAAGGATTTAACCCTAATTTCTATTGAAATAGCAAAAAGCGGTTTTTAAGTAACCGGCAATCAAGTTTTGCTACGAATTGTATTGGTCTCTACACAGAATGGTAGCAGGGCAATTTTAAAAGTAGTATGGGTTTATACTGGATAACAATAAAACAAGAATGATTATAAGAATGCAAGGATTGAGTCATGACCACCTATATGATGATAGGGAGTTTCTTGGTGTTCTGTGTTGTGCTCATGGCATGGAAGCAGCTAAGGAATAGCCCAAAACCACAAGACAGCGCCTTAAAACAGCGCGCTATTTTTAATCCAAATGAACAACTGACGTTTACACGCCTGAAAGAAGTGTTGCCTGATTATATTGTACTGGCCCATGTTTCTTATGATGCACTACTTACCACCAAATTTGGTCGTACCCGGCACAAGTATCGTGATCTGATTGCAGATTTTGTGATTCTGGATCAGCAATACCAGATTGTTGCCATTGTAGCCGTCGATGATCCGGTGATTTTAAAACGTCCACAGCAGGCGCAATTTCAGGATGCCTTGTTGACTATGGCCGGTTATCGGGTCATTCGCTATGAAGATGTACCGGAATATTATCAGTTACGAGGAGATTTCCTGCGTGAGCAGGAGCATTCCAGTAAAGACCAGAGATTTACCGCTGTGAATGATCTCAAAAAATATCATCTCTATTCAGATCTGGAACGACGTAAAGTCAAAGCATTAAACTGATAGAACCTAAACGAAAAAAGTATGCCAAGCGCATACTTTTTTCTATTTTAGATAAGTAGAAATTAGGCCTAAGAAGTCTATTCAGGTTTGACGGCTACGACAGTCAGTTCCACTAACACGCGTGGATCATACAGTTTAGCTTCGACACAGGTGCGGGGTAGAGCTTGAATATCCGCTACCCAGGCATCCCAGACTTCATTAAACGCAGCATAATCTTTTTCAATATCTTTGAGATAAATCGTCACTGACATGATCTGGCTTTTATCAGTACCGGCATCCGCCAGGAACTGGTCGATAATATCCAGTGTCTGCTGGGTTTGACCTTTGATATCCAGATCCAGGTCTGTTGCCAGCTGGCCGGCAAGATGAACCAGATTGCCGGCAATGGCGATCTCAGAAAAGCGTTGTGAAACATGCAAACGTTGAACAGACATCAGCTTAATCCTTGGTTTTTGGCATCAAGGCTGCGACTAATGCAGTCAATAGGCAGCCTATCGCAAGATAGATGGCTACATAATGCCATGAACCATCACCCCAAATCACTAAGGAGGCTGCAATCATTGGGGTAAAACCACCACCAATAATACTGGCGACCTGATAACCGACTCCGGCACCGCTATAGCGATATTCCGTACCAAATAGCGAGGTAAAAATCGGTTGATGCACGCTGACCACCATGTCATGCGCGACATTGGCCAGTAGAATGGCGCCAACAATAATCATCCAGGTATTTTGTGCATCCAGTGCCATAAAAAACGGAAAGGCAGACAGTGCACCGATCAGACCACCCCAGACGCACATGGTTTTATGCTGGATTTTATCCGATAGCCAGGCAAAGAAAGGAATACTGAAACAGCTGATCGCACCGACCATCAGGGTGATATTCAGGAAGAACTGTTTGTCCATGCCCAGATTATTGGTGGAATAGTTTAGGGCAAAGTTGGTGACCAGATACATGGTCAGCAGTTCGGTCAAACGTAAGGCAATAATATAAAAGAAAGCTTTAGGATGTTTGCTGATGGCCTGCAAGATTGGCAGTTTTTCTGGATGATGATCTGCCTTAATCACTTTCTCTACGAATTCTTGAGATTCATCCTGATCACGGCGAATCCACATCGCAATCCCGATCAGCACGATACTGGCAATAAACGGAATGCGCCAAGCCCATTCAGCAAAAGCCTCTTCACCCAGTGTGGCAATAATAACGGATACCGCACCCGTTGCCAGTACCAGACCTACGCCATAGCCGACCTGAACACCACTGCTATAAAAGGCTTTTTTGCCTTTAGGGGCATTTTCCACCGCCATCAGGGCAGCACCACCCCATTCACCACCGACTGCAAAGCCTTGAATGGCACGCAGGGTCACCAGTAAAACCGGTGCCCACCAGCCAATGGCTTCGAAATTAGGTAAAAAACCAATCCCGACGGTGGAAATCCCCATCAGGACCACAGTCAGAACCAGCATTTTCTTGCGGCCGAGCTTGTCGCCGAAATGACCAAATACCACACCGCCTAGAGGACGAAACAGGAAGCCTACCCCAAAGGTGGCTAAAGCCGCCAAGGTACCCATATTGGCACCAATGCTTGGGAAAAACTGGTCTTTAAAAATTAAGGCCGCAACAATGCCGTAAAGGAGAAAATCATACCAATCGACAACAGCACCAACAAAACTGGATAACGCCGCTTTACGCGCGCGTCGTTCTTGAATAACAGAAGAATTTACAGAGGACATGCAGGGAGGGATTCCATGAGATACATCAGAGTTGCCCTGTAATATTCGGATTTGATCGTCACGCCAATCACAGGACAGTATGCTGAAAGTAAAGGTGATTTTCAGCATCTCAGCACATACATGGATAATGCATTGCGCAGATAGAGTACTCCAAAAATTCAAAATGTAAAAACAAAGTTGCCGTATTTTTAAACTAACGTCTAATACTTGTACAAAATAGGCTTAGAGCAGCAGCAATTGCGTTTCTGTTTCACGTGCAGCGAGCTGATAAACGCCAAGCCCAATCAGCCGGAATTGCAGTTGAGGAGTAATATGCATCTCTTGAAGCAATAAGTGTAAAGCCTGCTCCAGTTCTTGCGGGCTACGCAGCAGCTGGCTGAAGCTTTTACTATGCTGTATGGTCTGAAAATTTTTCATTCTCAGTTTTACAGTAACTCCGCGGGCAGAGAGCTGCTTTTTTTCCAGACTCTGCCAGAGCTGGGTAATTAATGGCTGCCAGTAAGGCTGGCATTGCGGTAAATACAGATCATCATCGAAAGTCGTTTCCTTGGAAATCTGTTGGCGTTCCCGTTCAGCTTCAACTGGCCGATCATCAATGCCTTGAGCATAAAGAAAAAGACGCCGTCCATATTTGCCAAAATGTTGAATCAGGATCGCTTCTTCAGTCTGCTGTAAATCTCCCAAGGTTTCCAGATTCAAACTTTTTAGTTTTTCTTGAGTGACTTTGCCTACACCGGGAATTTTCTTCAGTGGAAGATCCTGAATAAAACGCTGTACTTGTGAAGGTTTGATAACACAGATTCCATTCGGCTTATGCCAGTCGGAGGCAATCTTGGCGAGAAATTTATTCGGGGCCACGCCGGCAGAAGCGGTTAGTCCAGTAGTTTGAAAAATATCTTCACGAATGCGCATTGCCACTTCAGTGGCACTTGGAATCTGCTGCAAATTTTCGGTGACATCCAGATAAGCTTCATCTAGTGAAAGCGGTTCGATGACCTTAGTATAAGTTTGAAATATTTGATGAATCTGACCAGAGACCTGACGGTATTTGGCAAAATCTGGTTCAATCACGATGACCTGAGGGCAGAGCTTACGTGCTTGAGTCATCGGCATGGCAGAGCGCAGTCCGAATTCGCGGGCCGGATAGGAGGCAGCCGCGACCACTGCCCGCGGATGATGCGAGGCAATCACCACCGGCAGAGCGTTCAGCTCCGGACGCTCACGCAGCTCGACTGAGGCGTAGAAGGCATCCATATCGATATGAATAATTTTGCGCATATCCAGTATCTTAAGTGGCTTTAGCTGGATTGGGAAGAGACCGGATTGACAAGTAAACAGGCTAAAGTATTATTCAAGACGAAGCATATCCTGTCTAAATAATTCAATATCCATTTCATGGTTGAATCAGGGAGAAATTAGGTTTATTTCTTGGCCGGAGGCTGGAGCTGATCTGGGGTGGGAATACTGTTCTGCTGTAAAAATTTGATCCAATCCTGCTCCGAGCCATAAAACACATTCAGATCCACAGTACGGGCAATGCCAGGAATTTCACCCTGACTGGTATGTTGCCAGAAGGTCCATTTAGGCTGACCCTTTAAATCTGGTAAACCTTGGTACTCACGTACCCAGAACGGTACGTCAGTAAACTCTCCCGCCAGCACGATGTTATAAAAAGATTTGGACACATAGAAGATCGGCTGCTTGCCATAATGGTGTTTTAAGGCATCATGCATGATCCGGATTTCCTTGAGCAGCTGCTCTTTGGAATAGTAATTGATGCATTTGCTGTCATATTCCAGATCCATTACGGGTGGCAGGGCATCCATTTTACGCGGAACAGACTCTATAAAATTCTGAGCCTGAATACTGCCATCACGGCAAAGCCGGTAAAAATGATAAGCACCGACCAGAAAGCCCTGTTCGCGGGCCTGCAGCCAGTATTCCTGAAACTTAGTATCTTTAAAATCACCGCCTTCTGTAGATTTTAAATAGACAAATTTATATTTCTGTTTCGGGATTTTCTTCCAGTCTATTTCTTTCTGATGATGGGAAACATCGAAACCATGAATCGGATAATCTGCTGCATGCGCTGATGGCTGCTTGAAAACCAGCAGATAAAGCACAGTGGTTACCACAAGTGTAATCAGCAGCCCGACTGCAATCACTGAGTATTTTTTCCAGTTGCTAGAGGTGGGAGCTGCTTTCATTGGGAGTGGTGGCCTGATTTACGGATATTCATATCGGATATATATTCTGCCCTAGACTGGCGTGTTTTTGGGGATATGCCAGAAAATATAGGCAGCAATAATGTTAATACAGCCCAGACAGAGCAGCGAAACGTGGAAAGCATTATCCAGCTGTTCTGGGCCGAAGTAGGCACTAAACATATTCACCAGCGTACCTGCCAGTGCTACCCCGATACTCATTGACAGCATCATGATCATCGACAGAAAACTGTTACCACTGCTGGCATCCTGCTGGCTTAAATCTTTTAAAGTCAGCGTATTCATTGAGACAAATTGCAGCGAATTCAGAATCCCGAACACAAAGAAATGAATGGCTCTTAGCCAGATAGGGGTTTCCGCCGTAGTCAAGGCAAAACTGGCAATACATAGACCGACCAGCAAGGTGTTGATCAACAAGACTCTACGATAACCGAAACGTTGAATGATTTTGCGGATAATCGGTTTAGATGCTAAAGAACCGAGTACGGTTGGAATCATCAGTAAACCGGTAATAAAAGGTTCAAAACCAAAAGCGACCTGCAACATTAAAGGCAATAAAAACGGAATCGAGTTACCGCCGAGCCGGGCAAAGAAATTACCCAGAATGCCAATCGAATAGATCTTATTTTTAAATAATTTACTGCGAAATAGTGCATTCAGATGAGTATGCGAATGGTAGGCGTAGATGAGTGAGGCAATCAGACCACTTCCGACCAGACTTAAGCTCCACCATAGTGGATATTGTGGATTGGCAAAGTTTTCAATCCCTAGACACAAGCCGATCATTGCGATGACCAGTAGAATAAAACCGCCAAAATCAAAACGCTGTACCGTCGGTTCGGTAATATTGGGCATAGCTTTAAAGGTAATCAATGCACCCAGCAGACCAATCGGCAGATTGATCAGGAAAATCCAGTGCCAGGACAGGTATTCCACCATCCAGCCACCTAAGGTTGGACCGATTAAAGGACCCATTAGTCCGGCCAGACTCATCAGACTCATAGCGGATAGAAACTGGGTACGAGGAATAATTTTCAGCATGGCCAGTCGTCCGACTGGAAGCAGCAAAGCACCTCCAATGCCCTGAAATACCCGATAAACCAGTAGTTCATTCAGATTCTCAGACCAGGCACAGCCGAGTGAGGCCAGAGCAAAAATAATGATCGCTGCAAAATAGATATTCCGAACCCCAAAGCGATCTGCCAGCCAGCCACTTAAGGGAATGCAGGCTGCCACAGAAAGCACATAGGCCACCACCACACTATGCATCCGTAACGGATCTTCCTGCAGGTTACTGGCAATCGCAGGCAAGGCGGTATTGATAATCGTGGTATCGAGACCTTGCATGAAAAAGCCAATCGATACCAGCAAGACCAGCAGTCTGAATTCAGGTTGTAGGGATTGATGCGTAGGAGTGACATTCATGGATTTAAAAAATCATCTATTTTGAATAGTTTAAAGAAATCTATGCAGCAGTGTGACTGAAATGAAGGTGCTTGTGAATAGGAGTCGTGTAGACAAAATGCTAATGAATTCACAGCCTGATTTCAGTTATTGAAGGTAAAAGGTAAAAGATATATTTCTATACTGCGAACCTCTCAAATTGATACAGATTCATAAATACGTCATTTTTGGAACACTTCAAGCTTCTTTTTAAGGAGCAGGCTACAAAAAAATATGACGGAAATGTCATGAAAATGAAATAAAACCGTCATAATCTGGGGCAAACTTCCAGAACTGCTGTACTGGGAACTGTCTAGTAAAAGGTTTTGTACTTATGACCATCGAGATTCTGATGGTAGTTGGCTTCTGTCTAGCCGCCTATTCCATCGTGGGGAATGATGTTCCGCAAACATTAGGAACATTTATTTCATCGAACTCACATCGCCCATGGTGGGTACTCTGGATTTACATCAGTACTATTCTGGTTGTGGTGTTAATTTATGGCTGGTTTGCTTCTGGAGTAGGGGATGCCTCTTATGGACGTTTGGAAACCATTCCTTTCCCTGAAGATGGGGTCACCTGGCTATATGTGGTACCGCCTCTTTTACTGATCATTTTGACCAAATATGGCATTCCGGTCAGTACTACTTTCTTGGTGCTCACGATTTTCTCCCCGAGCAGTCTGGGTTCCATGCTGACCAAGTCAATGATGGGTTACGCCGTCGCTTTCTTTGTGGCGATTGTGATCTATCGTCTGGTCATGAAAAAACTCGCGGTCTATTTCAGTGAAACCCGTGATCAGCAACACTCCCCAATGTGGATGGCCTTGCAATGGCTATCTACGGCATTTCTGTGGAGCCAGTGGCTGATCCAGGATCTGGCTAATATCTTTGTTTATGTGCCGCGTCAGGTGCCGTTTGAGTTCCTGATCTTTGCCATTTCTGTCTTTGTCATCCTGCTGGGCATGATTCTTTACCAGCGTGGTGGAGCTATCCAGAATATTGTTGATACCAAGACCGGGGTGACGGATGTCCGTTCTGCTACGATTATCGACTTTATTTATGCATTGATTCTGCTGGTGTTCAAAGAGTGGAGTAACATCCCGATGAGTACCACTTGGGTATTCCTGGGGTTACTGGCCGGTCGTGAATTTGCGATTTCGATGCTGGTGACCGAAGTCAACAAGCACCGTACTTCACGGAATGTCAGCAAAGATGCCATGAAACTGATGTTTGGTCTAGCCATTAGTGTGTTTCTGGCGACGACTTTGCCTTGGTTCTATCACACGATTTCCGGTTAATGTCTTGGCATGTATAAATGAAAAAAGCGAGCATCAAGCTCGCTTTTTTATGGCTTTAAATCATTGCTATTTAAAGCAGACAAGAAAATTTAAACGACGAAACGTTGCGGAGCATCCAGATTCAGCAAGGTGGTATAAATCTGATCTGCATGTTCACAGATAATCAGTTTAGCCCGATGTTGGGGCGGCAAGAAGCCTTCCTGCACCGCAAGATCAAGCTGGGCAATCAGGGGATTATAAAAGCCATTGACGTTATACAGCATCATCGGTTTTTGATGCTGGTTCAGCTGACCCCAGGTCGCAATTTCCAGAATTTCTTCAAAGGTTCCCAATCCACCCGGCAAGGCGACAAAGGCACAGGCACGATCTGCCATCATGGCCTTACGCTGATGCATGCTGGTGACGATATGCAGTTCTGTGAGTTGAGGATGGGCAATCTCATAATCCAGCATAAATTCCGGAATCACGCCCACCGCTTCACCACCATGCTGAATCATGGTGTCTGCCACCTGGCCCATCAGACCAATACTGGCGCCGCCATAGACCAGACCAAAACCATGTTCGGCCAGACCTTGTGACAGTTGAATCGCTTTTTCCAGATAAATCGGTTTGTTGCCGGCACGAGAGCCACAATATAAAGCTACTAGCGGGCGTGTTGTTTTTGGGGAGTTATCATTAAAATAATCGGTCATTTCCATTACACTTTGCATTTATTTTTTTCACCTTATCATTTTTTTATCTACTTACTATAACTTAGTTAACAAATATGACAATTCCATGAGCAGACCTCATTTTAGGACAAAATCTTTCATTCAAATTCATCCATAATCCCGGATGAAAACAGGTGAATTTCATGCTGTTCTTGATATACTGAAAGTCTGTCTTACTACAATAGAACTCACATGGGTAGTCGAAGTTGGCGCTTTAATTCAGTAAAACGTCACATTATCAAGTCTTTAATTCAAGTCGGGTATCAACCTGTATCTCATCATGCAAATACTTGCTTTTCTCCTCGGTTAGAGGAGCAGATGCAATGATTTTTGAATGGATGTCAGATCCCTCTGCCTGGATTGGCTTACTCACACTGATTGTTCTTGAAATTGTACTCGGGATCGATAACCTGGTCTTTATTGCAATTCTGGCGGAAAAGCTTCCACCCGAACAGCGTAATGCAGCGCGTATTACCGGTCTGGGCTTGGCGCTGTTAATGCGACTGGTGTTGCTGGCATCGATTGCCTGGGTCGTAACGCTTACTGAACCGCTATTCCATATCTTTGAGCATCCATTTTCAGGACGCGACCTGATCTTATTATTCGGTGGTGTATTCCTGCTGTTTAAAGGCACTATGGAGCTGCATGAGCGTCTGGAAGCCAAACCTGTGACCAAGGAAGAAAATCCGGTTCAGGCGGTGTTCTGGATGGTGATTGTGCAGATCGTGGTACTGGACGCCGTGTTCTCGCTCGACAGCGTGATTACTGCGGTTGGTATGGTCAAAGATCTGTCTGTGATGATGATCGCCGTGATTATTGCGGTCGGTATCATGTTGTGGGCCTCTAAAGCCCTCATGGATTTCGTCAACAAGCACCCGACAGTAGTGATTCTCTGTCTGGGCTTCCTGATGATGATTGGTTTCTCGCTGGTGGTTGAAGGCTTCGGTTTCCATATTCCAAAAGGCTATCTGTATGCCGCGATTGGTTTCTCGGTGATTGTGGAATTCATTAACCAGACCATGAAACGCAATCAGGAAAAAATGGTGACGACAACTGATATGCGTTACCGTACTGCGTCTGCCGTAATGCGTATGCTGGGCGGTAAACCGGCTCAGGACAATGATTCTTCTGAACCGGAAGATGTACTGGCGACTCGTGCCTTTGCTGATGAAGTCTTTGATGACGACGAAAGTGGAGTCTACCATAGCGTTATGGTGCAGGGCGTACTTGGCCTGTCAGAACGTCCGGTGAAATCGGTGATGACACCACGTCCTGAACTGGAATGGATTGATCTGGAAGATGATCATGCCAGCATCAAAGAGCAGTTATTGCATATGAGCCATTCACGCCTGATTGTGGCGCGTGGTGAACTGGACAATATTGCCGGTGTGGTATTGACCCATAAAGTCCTGAATGAATACATCGAAACAGGTATTCTGGACTTCGAAAAACATCTGCGTGAACCTGTGATTGTACATGAAAATGCTCAGGTCTTGATGGTCATGGATCAGTTGCGTCAGGCACCGCTACAAATGGCTTTAGTACTGAACGAATATGGTTCCATTGAAGGCGTGGCGACACCGATTGATGTACTGGAAGCGATTGCCGGTGAATTCCCGGATGAAGACCAGCTAGAAGCAGCCGTAGAGAGTCTAGAAGATGGCAGCCTGATTCTGGATGGTTCAACTGATATTCGCCATGTGTCACTGCTTCTGGATCGCGATCTGGTCAATGAAACGGAAGAATATTCGACATTGTCGGGTTATATTCTGTTCCATCTGGGGCGCTTGCCAGAAAATGGCGAAAAGCTCGAAGCAGATGATTATATCTTTGAGGTGGTCACGATGGACGGCCACAAGATTGATAAGGTGCATATCATTGCCCCAGCGAACCGGAAAGACTAGTTCAGCGCCCGAAGGACGAAGCTAAAAGTTTGCTAAAATAGCCCGCACTGTCGGGCTATTTTTTATGGAATTGAGATGTCAGAAGCATGTCCATGTGGACGAGGTGAATACGCAAGCTGTTGCCAGCCACTACATCAGGGCCAGCAATTGGCTCAAAACGCCGAGCAATTAATGCGCTCGCGGTATAGTGCCTTTGCCAAGCATGAAATTGATTATATCCAGCAGACTACTGCCCGTGGACAGCAGCAGGCTTTGGACATGCCAGCCATTGCTGAATGGAGTAGAACCAATCAATGGCTGAAGTTGGAAATCGTGCAGGCCAATGAAAAGCTGGACAAGACCCATGCGCTGGTCGAGTTCAAAGCACATTATCACGATGGCAAGCAGGCCCAGATTCATCATGAAATTTCACATTTTGTAAAGTTCGAGAATCGCTGGTACTTTCTAGATCCAACGACAGATCAACAGTTTACAATGAAACAGCCGTGCATCTGTGGCTCCGGGAAAAAATTTAAGCAATGTTGTGCGCATTTTTTATAATTTTCACATAGATTTAGCTTAGAATAGCCGCCATCTCATAGCCTCAGGTGGAAGCAGGGCGATGTTACTGACCGTCATCTATATTATTGCAATTACCGCTGAAGCCATGACCGGAGCCTTGTCTGCCGGTCGGCGTAGTATGGACTGGTTTGGGGTCACGATTATTGCCTGTGTTACGGCGCTCGGTGGTGGTTCGGTACGTGATGTACTACTTGGCCATTATCCTTTGACCTGGGTCAAACACCCGGAATATCTGGTGCTGACTTGCTGTGCCGCCTTTGTCACCATCCTGATTGCCAAATGGATGCGCCATTTACGCAATATCTTCCTGGTACTGGATGCCTTGGGCCTGATTGGCTTTACCATCATTGGCTGCCAGATTGCGCTGGAAATGGGGCATGGTTTTGTAGTCAGTGCGGTCGCCGGGGTTCTGACCGGAGTATCGGGCGGTATTTTACGTGACATTTTATGTAATGATGTGCCTTTAGTCTTCCGCCGTGAACTGTATGCCAGTATTTCCTTTGTTGCAGTCATCTTCTACTGGCTCTGCAGCAATTTCGGTCTGTCACTCGAACTGACCATTATTTCCACCCTGATTTTTGGCTTTAGTTTGCGTTTGATTGCGATCTATTTCGGTCTGGAAATGCCGAAGTTTATCTATAAGGATGATGACGAACAGTCCGCTTCATCCAAAGACGAATCTTGATATGAATTACGGTAACTGCGGGAGGGAAAACTTCCCGTAGGCGTACGTATTCGTAGTATAAAAAAATAAAAAATCAAACCTCCTGTTGGGACAGCAGCATCTCCCGTTTCACCTGATCAGAGATTTTTGTTATGGATTTAGTTTCTCGGATACAGCGCTTGCCGATCGGCAAGTTCCACTACACTCTTTTATGGGTGATTGGTCTTGGCTGGATGTTTGATGCCATGGATACAGGATTGATTTCCTTTATTCTGGCGAAAATGGCTGAAGACTGGCAGATGACCGCTGACCAGAAAAGCTGGGTGGTTTCGATCGGTTTTATCGGTATGGCGATTGGGGCGATTTTTTCAGGTGGACTGGCAGATCGCTGGGGACGTAAAACGGTATTTGCCAGTACGCTGGTGATTTATAGTCTGGCGACTGCTGCCTGTGCCTTTGCGCCGAATCTGACCTGGTTACTGGTATTTCGTTTTATTGTCGGTCTGGGATTGGGTGGTCAGTTGCCGGTTGCGGTGACACTGGTCAGTGAATATATCCCGGCACGGGTACGTGGTCGTTTCATTGTGCTGCTGGAAAGTTTCTGGGGCTTGGGCTGGCTGGTGGCTGCACTGGTGTCACGTTTTGTGATTCCTGATTTTGGTTGGCAAGCTGCATTCATGATTGGCGGGATACCGGCACTGTATGCCATCGTAATCTGGAAACTGGTGCCTGAGTCGGTGCCGTATCTGATCAATCGTGGCCGGGTAGATGAAGCACAGGCTCTGGTTAAAAAGATTGAGCGCAAATGCGGCGTCGAAGTCATGGAAATCTTTGAAGTTAAACCTGTGGCTGCCAAGCAGAATATCTCGTTTACCCAGCTCTGGAGTGGTATTTTTGCCCGCCGAACCTTGATGCTGTGGCTGATCTGGTTTGGGATCGTTTTTTCCTACTATGGTATTTTTACCTGGTTACCAAGCCTTCTGGTCAAGGAAGGCTATACCATCGTGCAGTCTTTTGAATATGTCCTGGTCATGATTCTGGCGCAATTGCCGGGTTATATTGCGGCAGCATGGCTAGTCGAAAAACTCGGTCGTAAGGCAACTTTAGCTGGCTTTATCGGCATGTGTGCGATTTCAGCCTATTTCTTTGGTCAGTCCGGTAGTGTCACTGAAATTGTGATCTGGGGCTGTCTGATGTCCTTCTTTAATCTGGGAGCATGGGGCGTTCTCTATACTTATACCCCAGAACAATATCCAACCAATATCCGTGCTTTTGGTTCAGGCTGGGCCGGTGCAATTGGCCGTATTGGCGGGATTGCTGCACCCTTTGCCGTAACCCATTTGATGGGGATGCCAAATGGTTTCAGTTACGTCTTTACCATGTTTACTGTGGTGCTGATTGCAGTAGCTGTGGTCATTTTAGTCCTGGGTGAAGAGACCAAGGGCAAGACACTAGAATCTATGGGTTTATAAGGTTGGTGATTTTTTAGTTGCTCAGCTGCTATAAAGTGGATATTTTTAGCCCATAAGACACGATTTGTCGCGCTGTGTAGTTTACTGCCCTTGTGCAGCACACAGCCGCGACTTAGCATAAGAAACATTGATACAAAAACGAATTTTAGGATTATAGGTTGTTATGACAAGCCTTGCGCATCATGCGACAGAAAACCGTTCCGTAGCCGAATTTACCGAACAAGCTTATTTAAATTATGCCATGTACGTGATTATGGATCGTGCATTGCCACATATCAGTGACGGTTTGAAACCGGTACAGCGCCGTATTGTCTATGCCATGAGTGAGCTGGGTCTTAAATGGACTAGCAAACCGAAAAAATCGGCACGTACTGTGGGGGATGTACTGGGTAAATACCATCCACATGGTGACTCGGCCTGTTATGAAGCCATGGTCCTGATGGCGCAGCCATTCAGTTATCGCTATCCGTTTATTGAAGGACAGGGCAACTGGGGTTCACCAGATGATCCGAAGTCTTTCGCGGCAATGCGTTATACTGAAGCCAAACTGTCACAATATAGTGAACTGCTTTTATCCGAGCTGGGACAGGGTACCTGTGACTGGCAGGATAACTTTGATGGTTCGATGAAAGAACCGATCAACTTGCCGGCACGTGTTCCCAATATCCTGTTAAATGGTACCACCGGGATTGCTGTGGGGATGGCGACCGATATTCCGCCTCACAACTTGCGCGAAGTGGTGAAAGGTACTATCGCCCTGATCCGTAATCCGAACCTGACCGATGCCAAAATGGCAGAATACATTCCGGGACCGGATTTACCGACCAAAGCGGAAATCATTACGCCACCATCAGAGCTGCTTAAAATCCAGACGACAGGTCGTGGCAGCTATCGCATGCGTGCGGTATACACTATTGATAAAAATGAAATTGTGATTACCGAATTGCCATATCAGGTATCCGGTTCAAAAATTATCAGTCAGATCGCGGACCAGATGCAGGCGAAAAAGCTGCCATTGGTCACTGATGTTCGTGATGAATCTGACCATGAAAATCCAACACGTTTAGTGGTGGTATTGCGTTCGAACCGTATTGATGCTGAAGCGGTAATGAGCCATCTGTTCGCGACTACAGATCTGGAATCCAGCTATCGTGTCAATATGAACATGATTGGCGCGGATGGCCGTCCACAGGTGAAATCGATTCGTCGTATTCTGCTGGAATGGATCGAAATCCGTAAAACTACAGTCACTCGCCGTCTGCAATATCATCTGAATAAGATCGAAAAACGCCTGCATATTCTCGGCGGTTTGATCATTGCCTACCTGAATATTGATGAAGTGATTCGGATTATTCGTGAGGAAGATCAGCCTAAACCAGTGTTGATGGAACGTTTTGGTATTGATGAGATTCAGGCCGAAGCCATTTTAGAACTCAAGCTACGTCATCTGGCCAAGCTTGAAGAAATGGAACTGCGCCGCGAACAGGAAGAGCTGGAAGCTAAAGCTGCCGTGATTCGTGAACAGCTGGCGAATCCTGAGTCTTTAAAAACTTTGATCATCAATGAACTAAAAGAAGATGCCAAGAAATTTGGGGATGATCGTCGTTCTCCAATCGTGCAACGTGCCGAAGCCGCTGCTATTGATGAAACTGAAATGCTGCCAGCGGATCCTGTAACGGTAGTATTGTCTGAAGCGGGCTGGATTCGCTGTGCTAAAGGGCATGAAGTGGATGCTGAAAATCTGAATTTCCGTGCGGGCGATCAGTATCTCAGTCATGCCCAAGGTAAGTCTAATCAACGCGTCTATGTATTAGATGATAGTGGCCGTAGCTATGGCTTGCCAATCAATAGCCTGCCATCGGCACGAGGACTCGGTGAACCGTTGAGTTCAAAACTTTCTCCGGCAAGTGGAGTTGGTTTCAAGCAGGTATTGGTGGCTGAAGATGATGCAGAAATCCTGGCAGTCAGTAGCAAAGGTTATGGATTTAAAACCCAAGCCAAGCAGTTGGATACCAATGCCAAAGCTGGTAAGGCTTTCCTGAATCTATCTGAAGGTGCACAGGTCATGAACCTGCAACCGCTGGAAGATGCAACTCATGTTGCACTACTCAGTTCAGCTGGTCGTCTGCTGATTGTTGATCTGTCGGAATTACCTGTATTGAATAAAGGTAAAGGTAATAAATTGATACAACTTGAAGATAAAGATCAAATTTTATCCATGACAATATTAAAACTTGATGAAATAATTCAAGTGCTTGCAGGACAGCAACAATTAAAACTTAAAGGGGATGACCTGCAAAAATATATTGGGAAACGAGGCTCTAAAGGAACCCTGTTACCACGTGGATATCAAAAAGCAAATAAACTGTTGATTCAAAGATAATACTAGCATCCATGAATCGAAATACGTTATATATGAGTAACGATTCGACAAATGGATGCAATGTTGCACATATACAAGTCTAAAAAATGACGTGCAGCATTGAAAAAAACAGTTGAACTACTAAGGATTATGATTGGAGAGATTGGCATTATGGAAAAAATTTGGTTCGCTGAATACCAAAAAACAGGGATTCCAGAAACTGTAGAATTACCAGCAGAAAATACATCTCTGGTTGATATTTTTGAACGCAATTTCCAAAAATTTGGCTCACGTGATGCCTTTATCTTTATGGATAAGACTTTAACGTTCAATGAGTTGGAAGAAGCTAGTCGTAAATTCGCAGCATATTTACAAAGTTTGGGTCTGGCAAAAGGCACACGTGTTGCCGTAATGATGCCAAACGTTCTTCAGTATCCGGTCGTAGCATTGGGGGTGTTCCGCGCTGGTTTAGTACTGGTGAATGTAAATCCACTGTATACATCACGTGAGCTTGAGCATCAGTTAAAAGATTCTGGTGCTGAAGTTCTCGTCATTATTGAGAACTTTGCCAGCGTTTATCAGTCAATTATTGGCAAAACGCCTGTGAAGCACGTCGTGGTTGCTTCTGTGGGTGACATGCTGGGTGCTTTAAAAGGTACTTTGGTGAACTTTGTATTGCGTTCAGTACGTAAGCAGATTCCGGCATGGGATATTCCAGGCCACATCAAGTTCAATGCAGCCATGAATAAAGTTAACCCAAGCAACTATAAACGCCCTGAATTGACTTTAAGTGATACTGCTGTACTTCAGTACACAGGTGGTACTACTGGTGTTTCTAAAGGTGCTGAACTGACCCATCGTAACTTGGTTGCTAACCTGTTGCAGTGTGACGGTATCTTCCAGAGCAAATTCGGTGCGCAAGATGGCCAGCCAGATGACCGTATTTTCTGTGCTTTACCGCTTTATCACATCTTTGCTTTCATGGTCTGTGCACTTTACGGCATGTATAAAGGTCAGGCGAACGTTCTGATTCCTAACCCGCGTGACCTGCCTGCGGTGATGAAAGAATTACGTAAATACCAGCCAACATTCTTCCCTGCTGTGAACACGCTGTTTAATGCGCTTGTAAACAACGAAGAGTTCAAGCAACTGGATCATAGCCGTTTAAAAATGGCGATGGGCGGTGGTATGGCTGTTCTGCCTTCTACTGCAGAAGCCTGGAAGAAAATTACTGGCACTAACATCATTGAAGGTTATGGCCTGTCTGAAACTTCTCCAGTAGCAACTGCGAACCCACCGGCATCTGAAGCATTTAGCGGTACGATTGGTATTCCGTTACCTTTGACTGAAGTTGCAATTCTGGATGATGACGGTAATGAAGTTGCACTCGGTGAGCAGGGTGAAATCTCAATCCGTGGTCCACAGGTGATGAAAGGCTATTGGAACCGTCCGGATGAAACCGATAAAGTGATGGTAAATGGCTTCTTCCGTACCGGTGATATCGGTGTTATGGATTCACGTGGTTACATCAAAATCGTTGACCGTAAGAAAGACATGATTCTGGTCTCTGGCTTCAACGTTTATCCTTCTGAAATTGAAGAAGTCGTTGCAAAACATCCAAAAGTACTGGAAGTGGCTGCAATTGGTGTACCAGATGAAAAATCAGGTGAAGTGCCAAAACTGTTTGTGGTGAAGAAAGACCCTTCATTGACGACTGAAGAAGTTCTGGCATTTGCAAAAGAAAATCTGACCGGTTATAAACGCCCACGTTATGTTGAATTTATGGATGAATTACCAAAATCTAACGTAGGCAAAATCCTGCGTAAAGATCTACGTAAGACTGCATAAATCCTGCAATAAAAAAAGCGCCTGAGGGCGCTTTTTTTAATTCTCTTTTTTCATTAGCCAGCGGTCGAAGTAAGGACGTCCTACCCCGATCACACCCAAAAAAATAAACATGGTACCAAACTGGCGGTTAAATCCTCTCAAATTAAAACTGCCATAACTGAGAATATTATCTATCAGGCAATAAATGATGATTGCGACCACCCAGTGCCAGATCGGCATGCGTTTGATGCCCACGGCATAGAAGGCAATCCATAAGATGGCAAAGGTAAAGAGGGGAGACCAGATATTCATATTGGCACAAATGACCGCTATCAGAAATGCAACAATCGGCAATACGATTTTTAATACGCGATCCACTTGACGTTGATGCTGGCGCTGTTTCTCGAGGACATCGAACATTTCATTTTGATCAGGGCTGACCATAGTGAATCCTTAATCATTTATAAAAACACTCTATTTAACAAAATTTATTCACGAAACGCCATGCTATGATAGACATAAAAATTCTCAAGAGAAAAATCAGATGCATAGCATTAGTGGGGTTATCTATCTCATTTTGGCAGCTTGTCTTTTACCTTATGTTTTTACCTTGATTGCGAAAAAATCGGCAGGGTTTCGTGCAAAAGACAATCAGAATCCGCGGGCATTTTTAGAAAAGTCTACAGGCCTGGCCAGTCGCGCCAATGCCGCTCAGCAAAATAGCTTTGAAAGCTTACCGCTCTTTATCGCCTCGATTCTGATGGCAGAATATATGGTCGTGCCGCAAAGTCTGGTGATGACCTTTGGGATTGCCTATCTGGTTTTTCGGGTCATCTATGGGATCTGTTATCTGGCGAACTGGTCGACCTTACGTTCAATTGTCTGGCTGTTATCTTTATTATGTCCAATAACCTTACTGCTGTTAATTATCAAAATCTCTTAAGCTTAAAATAAAGCAGGTCGAGATATTTACAGTTCGATATTTTAAAATCAAAAAAAATCTGTAAAAACCGTTATAATTGTCGCGGTTTTTAAAAGATATAACTTGTTAAAGAGTGATGCTATGAGCTACAGCAATATCCCAGCGGGTAAAGATGCGCCAAACGACATCTATGTCATTATCGAAATTCCTGCAAATGCAGCACCAATCAAATATGAAATCGATAAAGATTCTGATGCATTATTTGTAGACCGTTTCATGGGTACAGCAATGTTCTACCCAGCAAACTATGGTTATGTACCAAATACACTTTCTCTAGATGGCGATCCTCTAGACGTATTGGTCGTAACTCCACATCCAGTAGAGCCAGGTTCAGTCATTCGTTGCCGTCCTGTAGGTAAACTGAACATGGAAGATGATGGTGGTGTTGATGCGAAACTGGTTGCAGTTCCACACGACAAACTGACTCCGATCTACAAAGATGTTCAAGAATATACTGATCTTCCTCCGTTGCTGATCAGCCAAATCGAACACTTCTTCCAGCACTACAAAGACTTGGAACCAGGTAAATGGGTTAAGTTAAGTGGTTGGGAAGGTGCTGATGTTGCTAAAAAGGAAGTACTCAGCTCAATTGCAGCTTATGCAGAAGCAAATAAATAATTCATTTGCTTTTCAGTTTAAGTCTTTAACTTTTTAAAACTTAAACAAAAAAACCTGCACAATGTGCAGGTTTTTTATTATGGCTTGAAATTCGGGTGAATTAGAATAATTTCACAGGAATATCTAACCAGATACGCCATTCGTTGGTGTCACCAATGTATCGATCAGCTTGATAATCATCGCTTGCACGGTAGTAAGAGTGACGTAAACGCAAGCTCGCATCTTTAGCAAAACCAGATTGAACAGTATATTTCACCTGGTTAAAGAATTCACGTTCTTGTGCATCGCTAGTTACTAACTGAGAATGATCTGGACTACCTGCTACATCAATATCCCAACCATATACAAATGCGGAAGTCCAAGATAGACCAGGAACATTTACAGCACCGAAGTCAAATGTGTATTGAAGTTGTGCTGATTTTTCATTATTGCCAATGAAGTCAGACAGGTATGAGTTTGGTAGATAAATCGTTTGATGACCATCACCTACACCGCGACCCAAACCATAGTCATAGCCTGTGTTACCAGTATTTTGTTGGTAAGCCACCATGATATTGTGCGGACCAGTATTGTAAGTGGTAGAAATAGCCCAAATATTGTTGCTTAAGTTACTTAAGTCATTTGTGGTATGAGAATAAGTATATGCACCACCGTCAGCTTTTTTATCCCACTCAGTATGATAGCCACTGAAATCGTGAGTTAAAGTGCCGCCATTGGCTACTGCATAGCTATAGTTCGCATTCACATAATGACGGTCTAAACGGTCTTTAATATCTGTACCGTAGTAAGAAGCGTTTAGAGCATCACTAAATTTATATTTCGCGCCCCAAACAACAGCACGATCAAGCTCGTTACCATCAGAGTCGATTTGGTCTGAATATTGGTTTTTAGTAAATTTACCAGCTGTTAATGACAGGTTATCAATTTCATTGCTAGTCACTAATACGCCTTCAAAGTATTCAGGAACGAGACGTGCAGTATTTGATGCCAATACAGGAAGATCTAAAACTTGGGTACCATATACAGCAGTGGTATTAGATACACGAGCTTTCACATAAGCGCCGCCACGAGCCCAATGATCATAAGTATCGCCAGCACCTTTAACGTACTCACCTTTAGCATTGAAACCGTTTTCACGAGGAATCATGCCATTACCGGCATTTTTGTTGTTTCCTAGTTTGAAAGAAGCATCACCGATGATCCCGGCACCAAAGCCGACTACACCTTGAGTAAAGCCAGAATCCAGTTTCACAATTGCAGTCTGTGCAGCTGAACTTGTATCTGCTACGCCATTTTTCTTATCACGAGATAAATAACCAGTACGGAAAAGTACAGATCCTTCTGCGTCTTCTACAAAACCTTTAGACTCACTCTGCTCGCTAGCAAAAGCGGTTGAGATCAATGCAGCCTGAATCAAAACTGCCAATGTTAATTTTTTTGTGTTTTGCATTGGGAGAGAGCCTTATACAAATTGATGGAAATTTTTAGGAATTGTATAAGATTCGCTGAATAAATGTCATTTTTATTTACGATATTCCACTAAAGTCGATGGATTTTTTTTAATCTAAAGTGAATAATGGTAAGAGATCTAACAGTCTAAATCCTGACCATATAGTAAAAAAACAAATAAAAACAAAGATATTTTTTAAATATAAATTCTCTGAAGGGTATGACTCATGAGTGCATCAATAATATTTAAAATTAAAATTCTTAGAATGAAAAAGTTGAGTGTTCAAAATCTTCATTTTCTGTATCAGACTCTTCATTAATAATTTCTTAAAAGTGAGAATTGATTATAAATTATTGAATTTTAATATATAAATATTTAATTTAAATATTTATAAATCCAAAAATGCGCATAGATTTCTGAATAATAAAAAGTCATTCCATGAGCATCACTTTTTCTTGCTTAGCACTATTTTGAACTTTTTAATCCAGAAATTTTCTGAGTTTGAGCAAGAATCGAAAACTCGAATAGAGCAATGTGTTTCTTTACTTTTTATTTCTGCACCTTTTTTTAGCACAAAATTTAATCAAAGCGAAAATAGACTCAAAATGGCGCAACTTGTAAATGATTATGTATAAGACCGAAAAAAGAAAATAAATCCTTGAAAAAGGACCAAGGTTAAAAAGAATCTATTAAAGTGCTTTTTTTAAAAATTTAAATATAATTTAAAAACAAACACCTAGTGCTTTATTTTATTTTTATTCATCAGATTTTAGTTGTTTTATTCCAGATTGGCATAGCTCTTGCAGTTTCGAGCTTGAGTTTAATCAATGACCATAAAAAACGTCTCAGACGATCTGGGGGAGTCACACAATGAAATCAACATTAAAAGTATTATCTCTTGCTTTATTGGGCGCTGCATCTTCTTTTACTTTTGCTGAGGAACCGGCTGCTGAACATACGGTATCTGGAAATATCAGCGTACTTTCAAGCTATAACCTGCGTGGTATTACCAATACGCCAGAAAATAAGGGCGCTACTTTACAGGGGGGGCTGGACTACAATCATGCTTCTGGTTTCTATGCAGGCTGGTGGGGTTCGACATTAGACTATGGTGATGATTTGCCCAATGCCTTTGAAAATGATTTTTATGCGGGCTATAACGGTTCAATCAATGAAGACTGGGGTTATACAGCGGGTTTAACTTATTATTACTATTATGATATTGGCAATACAGGCTCAAATGGTTTTGAAACCATGCTGGGTCTGACGTACAAAGATTTTGGTGTGACTGCTCAAACATTGCTTGAAGATCTTGATTGGGGTAATGCAGGGGATACCTATCTAAAAGGCACCTATAGCTATGCACTGCCAAAAGATTTTAGTCTGGATACTGCACTTGGCCTATATATTTATGCCAAAGATGGCGACATAAAAGGAACAGAAAACAGTTTCGGTTTCCGTCATTTCGATATCGGTCTAAGCAAGCCACTTGCTGATACAGGCATCACCGCCAGCATGAATTATATTTTTGGTGGTTATAACCGTTTTGAAGATAAACAGAAAAATAAAGTGGTATTAGGACTAGGCTACAGCTTCTAATCTTTGGGGTTTAAAAAAGGCGATCTCAGGTCGCCTTTTTTAATATTCTAAATCTGCTGCTGCCCGCGATAAGACAAGGCTTCCGATAAGTGCCCAGTCTGAATATCTGGACTTTGGTTAAGATCGGCAATGGTTCGGGCAACACGCAAAATCCGATGATAGCCTCGTGCTGACAAATTCAGTTTCTGCTGAGCCAGTTCAATCATTTTCTGAGCTGGTGGATCGAGAGGGGCGTATTGTTCTAGTTGCTTTGGACTAAGACTCATGTTCAAGGCATTTTGCCGTTCGATCTGAATATTATAGGCGGTGATCACGCGCTGTCTGACCGTTTCAGAGTTTTCGACAGGTTTATTGTCCTGTAATTCCTGTGCCTGTAAAGGTGGTACGTCAATATGCAGGTCAATCCGATCCAGTAATGGGCCAGAAATCCGGTTCTGATAACGCTTGATGCTTTCAGGTGAACATTGACAGCGGCTGTCCTGATTAAATGCATAACCGCATGGACAAGGATTCATGGCTGCCACCAGTTGAAAATTGGCTGGAAAAGTAATTTGCCGGGAAGCACGTGAGATTACAATTTCTTTGGACTCAAGCGGCTGACGTAATACTTCTAAAACCTTGCGGTCAAACTCAGGCAGTTCGTCTAGAAATAAAACGCCCAAATGTGCCAGTGTGATCTCTCCAGGTTTAGGATGTGAGCCACCGCCGACCAGTGCAATGGCAGACGCAGTATGATGCGGTGCCCGAAATGGCCGCTGGCCAAAGGGATGATTGGCATTGGCAATTGAATAGATACTAGCAACTTCCAGATTTTCCTGAGTATTTAAGGGAGGTAAAATACTGGCGAGGCGCGATGCTAATAAGGTTTTACCTGTACCAGGTGGGCCGCGGAACAGCAGGGAATGGCCACCTGCAGCTGCAATTTCCAAGGCACGTCGTGGTCGCAATTGTCCTTTCACATCCGCAAGATCAAATTTATAAAAAGAGTGCTGATCTAATGGACTGGTCTTAAACGGGGGCAAGGTTTCTGCTTGAGCCAGATGTGCACAGACTTCCTGTAAATGATTGGCAGCAAATACCTGAAAATCCGGAAGCTGAGAGGCTTCCTGAGCATTCGGACTAGGCAAGATCAGTTGATGCTGTGCATGCTGGCAGGCGATTGCAATACTCAGGATTCCTGTTACTGGCCGCAATTGACCATCTAGGGCCAGTTCACCAATAAATTCAAGGTCATCTGTGCAATTTTCTGGAAGCTGCCCTGAGGCCACTAAAATTCCTAGCGCAATCGGCAAGTCCAAACGTGAGCCATCTTTAGGTAGATCGGCAGGTGCCAGATTAATGGTCAGGCGTTTGGTCGGAAACTGAAAGCCGCTATTCAGAATAGCTGATCGAACCCGATCCTTACTTTCCCTGACTGCGGCTTCAGGAAGCCCCACAATGGTGAGGGAAGGCATGCCAGAACTGACATGAACTTCGACTTCAATTAAAGGTGCATGCAGGCCTAACAGGCCTCGCGTATAAATTTTGGCAAAAGACATATTGTTGTCCCAATATAGTGCATTATTTTTATTGTTCTCGTGTCTTTTGTGCACTGTAGTTGTGCTTATTTTTTAATCGAGACTTTTTCTTCTAGCTCTTCGACTTGTTTTAGTAACTCATTTAAACGCTGATTAGCATTATTTAGGGCAGTGCGTTGACGTTCGAGCTCTTCTTTAGACACTAAATCCATTTTACTGACGGCTTCATTGAGCAGGGCACGCAGATTGTGCTCCAGGTCCTTTTTAGGGTGTTCAACTTGCTGCAAAATTGCTTGTAACAGGGTTTCAATCATAATCTGATCCATCGCCATATAAATGCGCGGACAGTGTAGCATTGCTGCAAGAGTGACTTACAGTATTTCAGATAAAATATAGGCTGCTTCGATTAGTAATATTGTAAAAATCCACATAAAAAATATCCAATTTGTGCAGATTCCAATACGTTATAAGTATAAAATAAAAGAGCAAGAAACATCGTGCCGGGCTTTCTAATTTCCCCCGACCTTAGGAATCTTGGCATGAAATTTGAACATAAAACCTTACTGGTGAAATAAGCCGAAGGAAAACAAACATGAAGCTCGTAACTGCAATTGTAAAACCTTTCAAATTGGATGATGTGCGTGAAGCATTATCTGAAATTGGTGTTCAAGGCATCACTGTGACTGAAGTCAAAGGCTTTGGTCGTCAAAAAGGCCATACTGAACTTTATCGTGGTGCTGAATACGTTGTAGATTTCCTACCGAAAGTCAAAATTGAAATCGCAATCAGCGACGAAATGGTTGATTCGGTAATTGAATCAATTACTCGTGTTGCAAGCACTGGCAAAATCGGTGACGGAAAAATTTTCGTAACTAACTTAGAACAAGTCATCCGTATTCGTACCGGTGAAACAGGTGCAGACGCTGTTTAATTTGGCACGAAGTTTGCTGAGTACCTAATAACTCACAAAAAAACATGGTTGGGGGATACGAATGAAAAAAATGCTAATGGCGTTCGGCTTGTCCAGCGCTCTTTTAGGTGGTTCTGTTGCGTGGGCTGAAGAGGCCGTAACAGCACCAACACCTACTGAAGAAGTCGCACTCGTTGCAGAGACTGGCGATACTTCACTTACAACAACAGACACAACTACAGCAGAGATTGCTGAAGTGGCGCCAGCGGAACCAGCAGCGCCTGCAGAAGAAGAAGCTACTCTCGATACTGGCGATACAGCCTGGATTCTCACTTCAACAGCCCTTGTATTACTGATGACCATTCCAGGTTTAGCCCTGTTCTATGGCGGTATGGTCCGTAAGAAAAATGTGCTGGCAACAATGGCACACAGCTTTGTTGCTGCAGCCGTAGTCAGTATTGCCTGGGTCGTGATTGGCTATACATTGGCCTTTGGTGAAGGAAATGCCTTTATCGGCAGTCTGGACAAGCTCATGCTGGCTGGAATAACCACCGATGCGCTTTCAGGCACGATTCCTGAAATCCTGTTCGTGATCTTCCAAATGACGTTTGCCATCATTACGGTTGCCATCATCAGCGGTTCAATTGCGGAACGTATGAAGTTTGGTGCTTTTGTGGCATTCATTGCACTTTGGGTGATTCTGGTTTATGCGCCAATTACTCACTGGGTATGGGGTGGCGGCTGGTTAGGCAACGACGGCGCGCTTGACTTTGCTGGTGGTACAGTCGTTCACATCAACTCAGGTGTAGCGGGTCTGGTTGCAGCCTACATGCTTGGTAAACGTATGGGCCTTGGCCGTGAATCAATGGCGCCACATAACCTGACTTTAACTGTAGTCGGTGCAAGCTTACTTTGGGTAGGCTGGTTCGGCTTCAACGGTGGTTCAGCATTGGGTGCAAATGGTTCTGCAGGTTATGCGCTGATCGTAACTCAAGTTGCAGCAGCGGCAGCAGCGATCTCTTGGTTAATTACTGAAAAAGTAGTACGTGGTAAAGCCTCTGTATTAGGTGGGGCTTCTGGTGCGGTAGCAGGTCTGGTGGTAATTACTCCAGCAGCTGGTTTTGTCACTGTCGGTGGTGCCCTGGCAATGGGTCTGATCGGTGGTGTGGTATGTTTCTGGGGTATTACTGCTCTGAAACGTACACTGAAAGCTGATGATTCTCTGGATGCCTTTGGTTTGCACGGTGTGGGTGGTATCGTTGGTGCGATTCTGACAGCATTCTTCGCAAGCGAATTCATCATGGGTGATGCTGCTCCAGCAAATGTAATGAGCCAACTTTGGGTTCAAGTTGAAGGTGTACTTGCAACCATCGCTTACTCTGCAGTATTAACTTTCGTGATTCTTAAAGTGATTGATCTGATCATCGGTATCCGTGTTTCTTCTGATGATGAACGCATGGGTCTGGACTTAAGTCAACATGGCGAACGCGTAGAATAATCTGCTAAAACAATAATCAATATATTGTGTAAAACAGCTCATCTGGGCTGTTTTTTTTCTATATGTTGCGTAAAACTCTACAAAGTTTGGAATTTTTGCTACACTCGGAAATCATCAGGATTTGTTCAATTAAACCGCTATGCATTGCCCATTTTGCAATACACCAGACAGTAAAGTGATTGATTCACGCCTGGCCGCTGAAGGTTGCCAGATTCGCCGCCGTCGTGAATGCGTCAGTTGTAATGAACGTTTTACCACCTTCGAAAGTTATGAAGTAGTGATGCCGCGTGTCATCAAATCCGATGGCAAGAATGAACCCTTTGATGAAGCCAAATTACGCCGTTCCCTGATGCATGCCTTGCAGAAACGTCCTGTGACGCAAGAACAGATTGAAACGGTGCTCAGTGATATCCAGTTGCAGATTCGCCGTCTGGGTGAGCGTGATGTCAAATCACGTACCATTGGTGAAATTGTCATGCAATCTCTATTTGCACTTGATCATGTCGCTTATGTCCGTTTTGCTTCGGTCTATCAGGATTTCCAGGATGTCGAAGCCTTTCGTCGTCAGATTGAACAGATGCAGCAACGCGGTGAGTTTCAAGAATAAGCATGACTGAACTCACTCAAGATCAAATCTGGATGCGTCGTGCCATTGAGCTGGCACGTCAGGGACAGTACTCTACTAAACCCAACCCGAATGTCGGCTGTGTCATTGTCAAAGATGGCATAGTCGTGGGTGAAGGTTTTCATCCCAAAGCGGGTCAGCCTCATGCGGAAGTCTTTGCCATGCGTCAGGCCGGAGAGCAGGCACGTGGCGCAACAGCATATGTGACTTTGGAACCTTGTGCCCATTATGGCCGTACACCACCATGTGCTAAAGGATTGGTTGAAGCAGGCGTAGCTAAAGTGATTGTGGCTTGTCCTGATCCGAATCCACTGGTCGCTGGCAAAGGTGTGCAAATCCTGAAAGATGCCGGAATCGACGTTGAAGTCGGCATTTGTGAAGATGAAGCACATCCACTGAATGATGGCTTTCTAAAAGCGATGGCGACTGGGATGCCTTATGTCCGTTTGAAAATTGCATCGAGTCTGGATGGCCGTACGGCAATGGCATCGGGTGAATCGAAATGGATTACCGGGCCTGAAGCGCGTCAGGATGTACAGCATTGGCGTGCGATTTCTGGCGCGGTGATTACCGGGATTGAAACTGTATTGGCTGATGACTGTCAGCTCAATGTCCGTAGCCTGAAAGGTATGAATGACATCAGCACGGTAGTTCAGCCCAAACGGATTATTCTGGATCGCCAGGGGCGTTTACCCCTCACTACCAAGATTTTGGAGACTCCAGAAACGGTGATGGTGATGGGGCCTTATCGTCAGGAGCTGGCTGATCTGGGTGTGATCCAATTCGAAATTCAGCCTTTAAAAGAATTATTACAGCAACTGGTTCAGCAGCATCAGATATATGATGTGCTGGTTGAAGCAGGTGCGACTTTATCTACTGCATTTTTACAGGCAGGGCTGGTGGATGAACTCATCAGTTATGTTGCACCGACTTTATTGGGGCAAACTGCGCGTAGTATGTTCAATGCAGAATTCAGCCGAATGGCAGAACAACTTCGATTCAAGTTGCAGGACGTGACCCGTTTGGGTGATGACGTGCGCTTCAGGTTAATTCCCTCTCAAGAGACACTATGAATTCAGAGTCTACGGTTTACCACAAACGTCGCCATGCGGCACGTACCACAGATGAATATCTTTTCCATCAGTTGGTTCCTTATTTGGGGAACAAACGCCGTTTACTACACTTAATTCTGGAAGCACTTGAGAGCACGGGAACCTTAAAACGTGAAGATGGCCGTGCGCCGATTTTTGCCGATTTTTTTGCAGGTTCCGGGGTGGTTTCACGTCTGGCACGTCAAAATGGCTATCGGGTGATTGCCAATGACTGGGAACCCTATAGTCATGCACTCAATCATGCAGTTTTAGCTTGTACTGAAGCACCTGCCTTTAAAGAGCTCGGTGGTTATCAGAAAGCGATTGATTATCTGAACCGTTTGCCTGAAGTTAAAGGCTGGGTGACACATAACCTGTGTCCGCGTAATGATGAGATTTATGATCCGACCCGTGACCGTTTATTCTTCAAACGCCGTAACGGGATGCGTATCGATGCGATCCGTCAGCAGATTGCCACTTGGCAAGCGCAAGGTGCGATTGATGACGTGGAAATGAGTGCTTTGCTGGCACCATTACTTTATTCAGCCAGTTTTGTCAGCAATACCTCAGGCGTATTTAAAAGTTTCCACCATGGTTGGGGCGGTAAAACCCAGACTGCACTAGAACGTATTGAATCTTTACTTTGGTTAACGCCAAGCCGTTTCTGTGAAGATGCTAAGCATCAAGGGCCTGCCGCAGAAATGTGGTGTGTCGATGCCCAGCATCTGGCCAATCAGATGAGTGGTTTTGAAGTCGATGTAGCTTATCTGGACCCACCGTATAACCAGCATGCCTATAGCAGCAACTATCATGTGCTCAATGCTTTAACACTATGGGATCAGGTAGATCTACCGACACCAGATACTAAAGGCTTCAAGAGCGGGATTGACCGCGCTTGGCGTAAAGAACGTCCAAGTCAGTACAACTCATCCAAGCATGCCAAAGAGGCCTATGAAACTTTGTTGGCAACCATTAATGCGCGTTTTATCCTGACCAGTTATTCGACTGATGGTAATATCAGTGCCACAGATTTGCTGCAGGCTAACCTGAAACGTGGCCGTGTAACCTTGCTCACTCAGGATGTGCCACGTTATCGTGTCAGCAAACAGCGCCAGTCTGAACGTGCACGCGTACTGGAATTTATCGTGATTACCGACACGCATGCCAAGTCAGGACCGCCAATCCGTCAATTACTGAGCCAGTTGCATCATTATGCCGAGCTGGGCGGTGTGGATACGACCGGCGTGAGCACCCAGTTGGCCTTGTGGTAAGCGCAGAGAAAAAGGAAATAAAGATGTTTACAGGTATTATTGAAAGTCTGGGCAAGGTCGAGAGCCTGCAAAGCGTTGGCGGTGATGTGCGTTTACGCATCCAGACGGATCTGGATATGTCCGATGTACATCTGGGTGACTCGATTGCCACCAATGGCATCTGTCTGACCGTAATTGACTGGGGTGAGAACTGGTATGCTGCAGACGTATCACGTGAAAGCCTGGACCGGACTACACTGGCTAACTGGAAAGTCGGCCAACCTGTAAATGTCGAAAAGGCGATGCTACCAACTACACGCTTTGGTGGACATATTGTTTCTGGTCATGTCGATGCTGTAGGTGAAATTACGGTGGTACGTTCCGATGCCCGTTCCATTTATTTTGAAGTGACTGCACCAAAAGAAATTGCCAAATATCTGGCAGAAAAGGGCTCTATAACAGTAGATGGTATCAGCCTGACTATCAATCACTTACGTGGAAACATCCTTAGTTTGAATCTGATTCCACATACTGCGGAACGGACCAATATTGGAACCTGGAAAGTGGGCACTAAAGTCAATCTGGAAGTGGATGTACTGGCGCGTTATATCGAGCGTTTATTGCTTGGTGACAAGGCCGCAGAAACTACAGAACAGTCTAAAATCAGCATGGAATTCTTAGCCGAAAATGGCTTTTTGAAATAAATTAGCTGCACAATTACCAGACAATCTAATTGAAAAATTAGACTGTTTTTTTATGTTTCGGGATAATATGTGGCTCAACTCGCGATTTTAGCCCCAGTGGACAGGTCGAATGCTCGATTTTTTACTTCATCTTGAACAGTCTTTACCCTTATTACTGGAGCAGTATGGGGTATGGATCTATGCAATTTTGTTCCTGGTGATTTTTGCGGAAACAGGTTCGCCGTTTTTCTTCTTTTTGCCAGGTGACAGTTTGTTGATTGCTGTCGGTGCGTTGTGTTCCAGCTCTGACCTGATTACCTTGCACTCCATGGGTTTATTACTACTGATTGCTTCGATTCTAGGTTATACCGTGAATTATTATTCGGGTAGAGTACTCGGATTAAAGTATTTCAATGAGCATTCACGGTTTTTCAAACCCGAATATATGGTCAAAACCAATCATTATTTTATGAAACATGGTGGCAAGACGATCTTAATTGCGCGTTTTATTCCCTTTGTACGTTCCTTCGGTCCTTTTGCGGCAGGTTCTGGCCATATGAGCTTTGCGACTTTCAGTTTTTATAATGTAACTGGGGGAATTCTCTGGATCAGCACTTTGCTAGGGGTGGGCTATCTGCTTGGCAATACCGCATTTTTACTGGCTGACTTGTTTTAATTTTAAAGTAGATTTTAGCTAGATAGAATAAGTTTAAACAAGGCAAGCAAGGAGTTAAGGCTGAAAAATAAAAAGACTATTTCAGCCAAATGACTATCAAATTTACTCAGCCAGATCAGAATTTTTCAGAATATAGTCAATTTCTTCTTTGGCTGCAGCGCGTAATTTCTCACGCAGTGTATTGATGGTTTGTTCAATCACAGTTTCTGCTTCGAGTTCCAGACGTAACCGTAAGCTTTCCAGCTCAGATAAAATCTGGGTATCGTCGATATTTAGGCGACCTTTGGCAAAGTCGAGCACCTGATCCGGATTTTTCTGATAACGTGCGGCATAATCCTGAACCTCAGTATCTAGCATATGACGCATTTCAGCCAGCTTCCGGGTCTGCTCGGCAAATTTTCGCTCTTCATCACGGCGTAGCTGTTCGGCATAGGCTTGCTCTTCAGCACGTTTTTCGGCTAAGGCTTTTTCGAGTGCCCGTTGTCTGCGAATACGTGCTTCTTCAATCAGTTCGGCCTTGCGCTGTGCATACGCTGCTTCAATTTTACGCTCAGACTCTTTCTGTAACTGTTGGTCGCGAACGAGCCATTCTTCTACAGCGGTTTCAGGCTTAAGTACTTCACAGATGCGCGAGAGGTCATCGATAAAGGTCTGACGTACAGCCTCAGGCGTGTTTAACCAGCGCTGTTTAAAATCTGGACCTACATTTAATGCCACTTGCATCTCCTTGTTCACGTGATTACTTAGAGCTTAAAGGTATTTGGCTGAATGCCAAAGCGACGATATTGTTTATATTTTTCACGTCCCAGCTGTTTGGCTGGTTCATTGTTTTCAATAATCTCAATAATGTGACTAAATTTCGCATCAGGTTCAAGTGCTTCCGGATTAAAATTAAAAATAATCCAGCCAGGCTGCTCTGGTAATTGAGCCGATATACAAACGGTCGCATCTGGCTGATCGATTCCATGCGGAATAAAGCTGGCAGGATCAAAGTTCCATAGCTTTTCATCCAGTTCCTGCTGTAAGGCAGGATCGGCACACAGCAGCCAGATACGCTCTGGCTGACGCAAAATTTTACGGCATAAACGACAAGTGCTGTCCACTTGTCGTTCAGGGCTTTTTTCAAATAAATAAAAGCTGACCTTAGCCATGCTTTTGAACGCGATTAGCCAGGAATTGCATTAATAGAGGTACTGGACGGCCAGTTGCGCCTTTATTTGGACCTGAATTCCATGCAGTACCTGCAATATCCAAGTGAGCCCAGCGATATTCACGCGTAAAACGTTGCAGGAAGCATGCAGCTGTTACAGAACCGGCTTTAGGGCCACCAATATTGGCAATATCAGCAAATGGTGAATCCAGTTGTTCCTGATAGTCGTCCAGTACTGGCATGCGCCATACACGGTCAAATGCATTTTGGCCGGCGGTTTCAAGCTCTGCAGCCAGCTCATTGTCTGGCGTAAACATACCGGTCAAGACTGAACCTAAGGCCACTACACAAGCACCGGTTAGAGTTGCAATATCAATCACCAGGGCAGGGTTGAAGCGTTTCACATAAGTTAGCGCATCACAGAGTACCAGACGGCCTTCAGCATCAGTATTTAAAATTTCAACAGTTTGACCACTCATGGTGGTTACAATGTCACCTGGACGGGTGGCTTTGCCCGATGGCATATTTTCCGCTGCAGCAATCGCACCTACCACATGAATTGGTAAACGAGATTCGCATAGTGCACGAAGCGTGCCCAGAACTGAAGCTGCACCGCACATATCGTATTTCATTTCATCCATGCCAGCGCCTGGTTTTAATGAAATACCGCCGGTATCAAAAGTAATGCCTTTACCCAGTAATACAACTGGTGCTTCTTCACGATGAGCCAGATATTCAATTGTAATAATACGGCCTGGACGGTCTGAACCTTTGCTAACTGCAAGGAAGGCACCCATACCAAGGTCAGCCATTTGCTGTTCATTAAGTACAGTTACTTTAAGCAGGTCCGGATATTGAGCCGCCAGCGCTTGCGCCTGTTCTGCCAGATATTCTGGGAAACAAATATTGCCAGGACGATTACCCAGATCACGCGCCAGATTCTGACCAGTCTGAACGGCCTGAATCAATTGCAACTGTTCAGCTGTTAGCGGAGTTTCGGCAGCGATGAAATCAATCTGCTGCAGAATAAATTCGTTCTTTTTTGACTTGTATTCGTCATAGCCGTAGCTGGCTTGAGTTAAAGCCAATGCAAACAGATAGTGCAATTCTTGTGGAAGTTGTGTCAGATCAACAGAAATCTGTTTGAATTTTTTTTGAGAGCCTTTAATAATGGCTTGGGCAATTTTCGCCAGTTTTCCCGCTTGTAATTCGGCAGTCTTGCCGAGGCCGATCAGGGCCGCATGCTGAGACTGGCTGACCTGTCCAATCAGGCTTAAACTTTCTGCCAGACCAGCCTTGAATTGAGATGCTTTAATTAATGTATCTAGGCTGTTGATTTGGTATGTTGATGCAGCGCTCTGAATCTGTTCTGAGTCGACTAAAATCAACAAAGATTGACTTGATCCATTCTCTGGGAATGACGTATTAATTGTAAGGTTCATATCTTGTTTTCACGCCTGTTTAGATTTGCAAATCATTCAAGCATTGAAACATTTATCCGAATAGATTTTCAATGGGCAGAGCCACCTAGGTTTTATATTTTTGCTATTCGGGTAAACTAGCACTCGTTTTATGGAGCTCATTTTGGAAGAACTAATTTGATTATTCGGCGTTATCTGGTCAAGCAAGTGGTATCGACCTCCTTGGTGGTGATTGCCTTACTGACCCTTATCATGATGGGCGGTCGTTTGATCAAGTATTTTGGTGTGGCCGCACAGGGGCGTCTGGATGCTGGAATCCTGTTCAGCATCATTGGTTATCGTTTGCCTGAATTCCTGACCTTGATTCTTCCACTTGGGTTCTTTATTGGCTTAATGCTGGTCTTTGGTCGTCTCTATGTTGATCATGAGATGGCGGTCTTAAATGGTAGCGGAATTAGCCGGCATCAGCTGGCACGTCTTTTGATTCCGATGACTTTGGTCTATCTCCTTGCACAAGGCTTTCTCATGTTGTGGGCTTCACCGTGGGGGATTCGACAGTTCGAAGCCTTGACCAGTGAGCAGGCAGTACGAACCGGCTTTGATCTGGTTCGGCCCAAAGAATTTATCTCTTCCGGACCTTATACCATTTATGCCGGAGATCTATCCGAAGATCGCAAAAACCTGAAAGATATCTTCTTCTATCAGCGTGCGGAAAAAGAAGGCAAGCCAGATGTGATGATTCTGGCGCAGGAAGCGACCCGAATTGAAATGCCGAATGATGCGGCCAATGTGGTCGATCTCGTCAATGGCCGCCGCTATGAAATTTATCCAGGCACGCCGCAATATACCCAGGCTGAATTTGAAAGCTATCGTTTACGGATCGAAAGTGATAAAGAAGCAGAACTGGCCAGTGATGAAGTCGAGGCCTTGCCGACCGGACAGCTTTGGAAAAACCGTCAGGATCCGGTGGTAGCCAGTGAGCTTGGCTGGCGTGTCTTTGTACCATTTGCCATTGTAATTGCCCTGATTTTGTCTGTAGCCCTGTCTGAAGTGAGCCCACGTCAAGGTCGCTATCTCAAATTATTCCCGGCACTGATGATCTTTGCCAGCCTGATCGTCGCCCTGATGGCGATCAAAACCCGGGTCAGCAAGGCGGAAATGGGCATTTGGGCTTATCCATTGGTCCTGATCATATATGCCATAGCCGGTGCATTGTTCTCACGTAAACAGAATTTGGCGCCAAAAATTAAAAAACGGATTCAGCGAGTGAGGTCTTAACAATGTTAGCACGTCGTATAGTTGCCAAACATGTGACCGGAACCACCGCGCTGGCGATGCTTGGGGCAACCGCTGTTCTTTCAGGTCTGCAGGTCTTATTTACGTATTTAGGTGAATTGGGTTCCCTGAAAGAAGGCTATGGTGCCTGGGATGCCTTGAAATATGTACTCTGGGGGGCACCGAATTATCTTTATGAAATCCTGCCAATTTCGGCACTGATTGGCGCGGTACTCGGTTTAGGTACATTGGCTTCCAATAGTGAACTGATCATAATGCGTTCAGTCGGAGTCAGTCTGTGGCGGATTGTCGGCTGGGTGATCCGTTCAGCATTGCTATTGGTCGTATTATCGTTTGCCCTGAGTGAGTGGGTGATTCCATATACCAATGAACAGGCCAAAGCAGTCAAAAGCTATAACAAGCCGGTAAAAATTGGTGAAGTGAAAGGTTACTGGACGCGTGAGGGTAATCGCTTTATCTATATTGATTATGCCAACGCCAAAGGCCAGCTGAAAAATGTACAGATGCTGGACTTTGATGATAATTACCGTCTGCAGGGTACTCTGGATGGCAAACAGGGTGAGTTTGTCAAAGATGGGGCCTGGAAACTAGATAGCACAGAACAGTTTGATATTTTACAAAATGGCAATGCGACACTAGTACAGCATGATGAGCAACCACTGGCTTTGGCCTTGCAGCCGAAATATGTGCATATGGTGACGATTGATCCGGAAGATTTATCGCCAAGCCAGCTGGTGAGCTTTATGAGCTATATGCATGAATATAGTCAGGTACCTAAAACCTATCAGCTGGCTTTCTGGCAGAAAGTCGGTTCGCCATTTGCCCTGATTGCGCTGGTAGTGATTGCCTGTTCATTTATCTTTGGGCCATTGCGTCAGCAATCGATGGGCTTCCGTTTGGTGATTGCGTTATTCGCAGGGTTAGGCTTCTTCTATCTGCAGGATTTTCTCGGTTATGCCAGTCTGGTCTATGCGCCGTCACCGGCATGGTTTGTATTTATTCCTATTTTGCTGATGTTTGCTATTGGCGGCTACTTGCTCCATCGGGCCCGCTAAACTACAGGAAAATAGAAGAAATCAATCGCAACAAGAGGCTTAAACCATCGTCTGGTCATGGCCTCTTTTTGCAAAATTCGGTAAACTAGAGCGATTAATTCGTAGACGAAAAGAGTATTTCATTATGACGGATGCAACTGCTGGCAAAATCCCTCACGTTTTGGTGATTATGGATGGTGTGGGTCATCGCGAAGCGGTCGAAGACAATGCGTTTTTAGCGGCTAAACGACCAAATTTAACTGCTATACAGGAAAAGCATCCGCATGGTTTGATCTCAGGTTCAGGTGAAGATGTCGGCCTGCCTGATGGTCAGATGGGGAACTCTGAAGTCGGTCATATGAATCTTGGTGCTGGCCGTGTGCTGTATCAGGACTTTACCCGTATTACCAAAGATATCCGTACTGGGGCTTTCTTCGAACATGAAGTGCTGGTAGATGCGGTTGAGAAAGCCAAAGCAGCAAATGGCGCAGTCCACATTATGGGTCTGTTGTCTGAAGGCGGTGTGCACTCACACGAAGATCATATCGTGGCGATGGCTGAACTGGCTTTAAAACGCGGTGCTCAGGTTTATCTGCATGCGTTTCTCGATGGCCGTGATACACCACCAAAAAGTGCGCAACCCTCTTTAGAAAAACTGGATGCATTATTTGCTCAATATCCGGGCCAGGGTCGTATTGTCAGCATGATCGGTCGTTATTTTGCCATGGACCGTGACAACCGTTGGGATCGTGTAGAGCAAGCGTATCGTCTGCTGACTGAAGGTGAAGCAATGCGTACTGCAGCTACTGCAGTTGAAGGTCTGGAACAGGCTTATGCTGCAGAGGAATCAGATGAATTCGTAAAAGCGACTCGCATTGGCGACACTGTGAAGATTCAGGATGGCGACAGCGTCGTATTCATGAACTTCCGTGCTGACCGTGCCCGTGAATTGACTCGTGCCTTTGTTGAAAAAGATTTTGCCGGTTTTGAACGTAAGGTTGTACCGAATCTGGCGAAATTCGTAATGTTGACCCGTTATCAGGCGACCATTGATGCACCAGTAGCCTATATGCCAGAAGCGCTGGTAAATTCTTTAGGTGAGTATCTGTCGAACCTGGGTAAAACTCAGCTACGTATTGCAGAAACCGAGAAATATGCGCATGTAACGTTCTTCTTTAGCGGTGGCCGTGAAGATGAATATCCAGGTGAAAAACGTATCCTGATCCCATCTCCAAATGTTGCGACTTATGACCTGAAACCGGAAATGAGTGCCTATGAAGTAACAGATGAACTGGTGGCAGCGATCAATTCAGGCGAGTTTGACCTACTGGTTGTGAACTATGCCAATGGTGATATGGTCGGCCATACTGGTGTATTTGATGCAGCAGTGAAAGCCGTTGAAGCCGTGGATACTTGCTTAGGCCGAGTTTATGAAGCTGTGATGGCGAAAAAAGGTCATATGATTATTACTGCAGACCATGGTAATGTGGAGCAGATGCAGGATTATCAGAGCGGTCAGGTACATACTCAGCATACCACTGAACTGGTTCCATTTATCTATGTGGGTCCAAGCTCTGCAACAATCGCAGAAGGTGGCGTACTGGCTGATGTTGCACCAACCCTGCTGAACTTGATGCAAATTCCGGTACCAGCTGAAATGCAGGGTCGCAATCTTATTGAGCTGCATGCTTAATCTTTTATAAAACAGGTATAAGAATGATAAAAACACATGGCAAGTCTGTAGTCTTATCCTGCTTACTGATGTGTTTGAGTCATTCCGCATGGAGTGCTGTTTCGACCGAGATGGCACTCGATGAACTGGAAATGGATGAACAGGTCTATAATGAAATTCCTGTTACATCCATCCAGGAATTTGTTCAGATTTATGGCATCGTCAAAGATAATTATATTCAAGACAAAAATGACGATGTGCTTTTCCAGCAAGCCATTCAAGGTTTGGTGAGCGGCCTGGACCGCTATTCCCGCTATTTATCTCCTGAAGACTATAAACAGCTGCGTGAATATACTGAAGGTGATCTGGCCAGTATTGATTTTGATCTGCATTTTAATCCACAGCTAAAACAATGGATGGTACAAGGCTTAAGTCTGGATGCTGATTCTGCCAAACAAGGCCTTCGCAATGGTGTCACAGTTTACAAGATTGATGATCAGGTCTTGAGTGCGCTGAAACGTGAGCAAGTGCGAGATTTATTAACCGGTGCCATTGGCTCTACTTTAACGCTTCAGCTTTCTGCGCAAAGTGTACCGATTACACTGGTCCGCAATACCAAAGTGGATACCGAGATTAAATCGACCTTACACAGCAATCAGGTTCTAGTACTGCAAGTAAAAGTCTTCCAGCAGGATACTGCTAATGAAATCAAGCGAATTATTGAAAGTTATTCAACCAATCGCCTGAAAGCAGTGCTGTTTGACTTACGTAATAATCCGGGTGGTTTATTGTCTGCGGCTGTTGAATCAGCAGATTTGTTCCTGAATCAGGGCATTATTGTTTCGACCAAGAGCCGTTCTGAAGGTAATCAGCAATTTCAGGCACTTCCAGGAATTGAATTTCAAAATCTGAAAGTCGGGATTCTGATCAATAACCGTTCGGCTTCCGCTGCAGAAGTATTTACTGCTGCTCTGAAAGAACATAATCGTGCCTGGGTGGTAGGGGAAAAGAGCTATGGCAAAGGGGTGGTGCAGAAACTGTTTCCTTTGAGCAATGGCTCTGCTTTGCAGATGACTGTATCGCAATACTTTAGCCCGAGCGGCAATATGATTGAAGGACAGGGGATTCAGCCACATTTCACCTATCCTCTCGGTCAGGATGCGCGTGAGGAGAGCTATCTGGATCACGTCACAGACTTGCTGCTCCTGCAGAAATAATTATTCCTCTTCTTCGGTATCCAGTCCGAATTTTTTCAGACGATAACGTAAAGAGCGAAACGACATACCGAGTTTTTTGGCGGCCAATGTACGATTCCAATGCGTCAGATTCAAAGCATTCAGCAGAATTTCTTTTTCAATCTTTTCTAAATACAGTTCCAGACCTTCCTCGGGGAGTTTCTTGGGAATAATGATCTGATCCGTAGATGAGGTCGGCTCTGCCAGATTTGCCGTTTCTGATTGGACGGATACCGTATGACGCAGTGGAGCAGTTTGCAGATGCTGAAGATCAATCTTGTCTTCATCACTCAAAGTAATGGCACGTTCAATGATATTGCGCAGTTCACGCACATTGCCCGGATAATATTGCTCCAGTAAAAATTCTTTACTCCGTTCCGTTAGCTTTTTCGCAGGAATCTCCCATTCCTGACAGATCTTTTGAATAAAATGCTCAGCGAGGAGCAGAATATCCTGGCCGCGCTCACGTAGTGGTGGTAAGACCAGATCCATCACGTGAATACGGAAGAACAAATCCTGACGGAATTTGCCTTGTTGTACCAGCGCATCGAGATCCTGGTGGCTGGCACTAACGACACGGAAATCGACATCAATTTCAGTATCGGAACCGACGGGACGAATGCGTTTTTCCTGGACGGCACGTAACAGTTTAACCTGCATAGATAGCGGTAATTCGGCGATTTCATCTAAGAACAAACTACCTCCATGGGCAGACTGAATTAGTCCTTGTTTGTCCTGAGTCGCGCCAGTAAAGCTGCCTTTCTTGTGGCCAAACAGTTCACTTTCCATTAATTCAGTCGGGATTGCACCGCAGTTAATCGCGATAAAAGGTCCTTCATTGCGGTTACTAAGACGATGGACCAGATTGGCCACCACTTCTTTCCCGGTCCCTGATTCACCAGTAATAAATACCGGAGCTTGAGAACGGGCAATTTTTTTCAAGGTGACCCGCAATTGCTGAATAGGCAGAGATTGTCCAATCAGCAATTTATGTTCTAATGAATCATTGGAATTATTCTGATAATAGTCTACTGGTTTATTCAGTGCTTTTTGCAGCAGTTGTTCCAGATGCTTTTGATTGATCGGTTTGCTAACAAAGTCAAATGCACCTGCCTTGAGTGCAGCAATAGCAATATCCATATTGCCATAAGCCGTTAGAACAGCTACCGGAAGGTGAGGGGAATGCTGGTTAATCCAGTCCAGTAATTGCAGACCATTGCCATCAGGAAGATTTAGATCTGTCAGACAGGCATCATATTGATGATCCCTAAGACATTTTTTTGCATCTTCCAGACGATGGGCAATATGCGTACGGATTCCCATGCGCATCAATGACATTTGCATGAGGGTACATAGATCTTCCTCATCATCCACCAATAAAACCAGTGGTTGTTGTTCCACAATATTTCCCCTTATTCCTTTTATGCTGTCACACGTTGACAGCTAATCCGAAAGCATGCGCCCTGTTCTTGTGAAATGTAGTTGAGTTGTGCCTGATTGGCTTCACAAAAACTGTGTGATAAATATAGTCCGAGTCCCGTTCCATGGATAGACGTGCTGAAAAAAGGTTTAAATAATAATTCCTGATCATGGGTGGCAACACCAGAGCCAAAATCCCGGACATCTATCCATACCTTATGTTCATATGGGTGAATATTCAATTGAATATGGGACGAATCCGGTGAATTATGCCGGATGGCATTACGAATCAGGTTAATTAGAATCTGACGTAACTGGGCTTCATCGAACTGAATTGCCAGTGGTACATCAATATTAAATTGAATCTGGTCCGCCACATCTGCTAAATCCTCCTGAATAAACAGTAGGATAAATTCATTCAGCTGAATTACGACCGGATGGGTTTCCTTGTTTTTCACCATATTCAGGGTGTCCTGAATAATCCGATCAATACGGGTAGCCTGTCGGCTGATCATCTGATGCAGAACTTGTTGCTGTTCAGGTTCAGAATCGAGATAAAGATCATTGGCCTGTACAATGGCAGCCAGAGGATTGCGAATTTCATGGGCAATACTGGCGGAAAGCTGGCCTAGAGCAGCAAGCTTTAACTGTTGCACCTGCTGATTAAGTTTGCGGGCATCTTGCAGCACGAGGAGCGTCAGAGTCTGATGCGGTACAATCAGCTTTTGTACCTGCACGTGAATATTATAACGACTCTGCTGGGATTCAAATTGAAACCGCTCGCCATTTTCCAGATTCTCAAAACGGATCAGTTCAAACAGGTCATTTTGAGATTGGTATAACGAAAATCTTTCATGGGCATACATTGGCTCAATGCCGAGCAGATGACAGGCAGCCGGATTACTGAGCACCACATGGTAATTCTCATCTAAGACCAGATAGCCGGTTTCAATCTGTTCCAAAATATAGCGGTTAATATTTTGTAAGCGATATAGTTCCAGCGATTGAGAAAAATTCAGGTTTTCCAGAATCTGAAAGCGCCGTACCGCAATTTGTCCTGAGCCATAGACGACAAAAAACAAAAAGGCCAGCAGGGCACTATTCCCGATATTGGTAAGCGAGGAAAAGGCAAAAATACTGCCGATAAAATGCTGGTAGATGATACTAATCACCGCAATCAGGGTGATGATCAGGGCCTTCTTGGCATCGAGCAATAATGAGGCTGAAAAAATGGTAATAACAAAAATCAGTCCGAGATGCACGTTTGGACCCTGACTGGCCAAGGTCAATAAACTGAGAAAAAAGACATCGCTGGCAAAAATCAGAATGAACTGCGGCTGAATCAGGCGCTTTACCCATCTCAGCGTAAACAGCTGCACAGTATTGACGGCGACGCTAATCATTAAGGCATAGTGATAGAGTTTAGGATACTGATAATCTGTAGTCATATCAGGATAAGTCAGCAGAAAAATCAGCAACAGACCCGTGCTGATAATCAGGCGGTAGGCGCTATACCATAGGCCCAGATGATATTGATTCAGTTCAGAATAACTGGATGTTTGCGCCATAGGAACCGCATTAAGCAGAGGGTTAAATTAAGGTTTAATCAGGCCATAGCGCATTGCAAGATGGGTTAGTTTAACATCACTATCGATATTGAGTTTTTCGAAGATCCGGTAACGGTAAGTATTGACTGTTTTAACACTCACAAACAGCTTGTCGGCAATTTCCTGCGCACTGATACAGTTCACAACCATCATGGCTACCTGCATTTCACGTTCAGACAGTGCATCAAAAGGGGATTGCTGAGTATCAGACAGGTAGGAGCTGGCCAGCTGTTCAGCAATATCGGCACTGAAATATTTACCGCCTTGCATGACTTTATTGATGGCACGGACCATCTCTGATACAGGTGCACCTTTAGTGATATAACCTTTGGCACCTGCTTTCAATAATAGTGAAGGATAAGGTTCTTCAGCCAGGCCACTGACCGCAAGAACTTTGGTTTCAGGAGCAGTCTGTAGCAAACGGCGTGTGGTTTCTACACCACCGATACCTGGCATGTTGACATCTAACAGAACCACATTGGGATGATGCTGACGGACGAGGGTAATTGCTTCTTCACCAGATTCAGCCTGTCCAATCACCTGAACATCCGCATGGTCTTCCAGCATTCTGCAAATTCCAGTACGAACTAATTCATGGTCGTCGACAACTAAAACTGTGATCACCTAGACTCTCCCTCATTAAAAAATCATTTTTTTGTTACATAAAGCAAAATAAGCTTGCAATGAAACTACAAAATTAGCAATCCTATTCGCAGATTAAATCTGAAACTTATCACATAGTGTCAAGAACAAAAAATGTTCGGCATTGTGTTTAAATGTAAGGCATATTAGAGGTAATACGCAAATCAATCTTACCTCTGTTAGTTGAGTGAAGGAATAGTGAAGAAAATAAACAAGTCTTTAAGGCATCTACTCGGCCTGTCCGTGTTAATCAGCATGAGCACGACAAGTTTTGCTGAAATCATTATGAATTCTGGCACAACAGAGGGCGGATCCAGCATCAGCTGGTCTTCTGATGAAGTCAATCAGCTCATGAATGATAATTTGAGCGTATCTGCTGCAGAACCTTCACCACCAGGTTCAGCAACTGTTACGACGACGATTCGTCAGGGCGGCGCACCAGCACCAGTACCGACAAAACCTGTGCAGATTATTGATAATAGTCATTTTATTAATCAACCTGCTGTAAGTGCGCGTGCAGCTCTGGTGATGGATTCACAGACGGGTGAAGTGTTATTCAGTAAAAATACCAATAATGCTTACCCGATTGCGTCGATTACTAAATTGATGACTGCAGTAGTGATTTCAGATGCGCGTTTGAATATGTCTGAAAAAATTACCCTGCAACAGGCTGATTTTTCCTGTGCAGGCTGTAAGAGCTCAAGTTCTACCTTAAGAGCCGGGGACAGCATGAATCGTGCTGAAGCCTTATTATTTGCTTTGATGAAGTCTGAGAACCCGGCTGCAGCTGCATTGGCGCGTACTTATCCAGGCGGTCGTGCAGCCTTCATTGCGAAGATGAATGCCAAAGCTAAAGAGCTGGGCATGAATTCAACCCACTATATGGAATCTACTGGCCTGCATCCTGGCAATGTGTCTTCTGCACGTGATTTGGGGATTCTGGTCAATACCGCTTCACAGTATGGCCTGATCCGTCAATTCTCTACCACTGCCAGCTATGATTTCAACCTGGGTTACCGTGTATTGAAATCTAACAACACCAATTCACTGGTGCGTAATGGTGGCTGGAATATCAATCTGTCTAAAACCGGTTATATTAATGAAGCAGGACGTTGTGTCGTCATGCACACCACCTTGAATAACCGTCCTGTGGTGGTCGTGGTATTAGGTGCGGATTCAACTGCTGCACGTACCAATGATGCGACTCGTCTGATGACTTGGGTATCTAGCCTGCCTAAACAACGTGTTTAATCTTTTTTAAGCGCCTATAAAAAGCCCTGCAATTGCAGGGCCTTTTATTTCAATCTAAATTACATATTAGAAAGAATTGATTCACGAACCTGTTCTAAAGTTGCGTCAATTGAAAGCATTACGGCATCAGAACATTGTTTGATCGCAGTATCCGGATCTTTCAGACCGTTACCAGTTACAGTACACACGATCACAGAACCTTCAGCAATTTTACCTGCTTTAATGTCACGGATTGCGCCACCGATTGAAGCTGCAGATGCAGGTTCTACGAATACGCCTTCATACATAGAAAGAAGACGTTGCGCTTCCAGAATCTCGGCATCAGTCAGTTCATCGAACCAGCCTTTAGAATCACGAACAACCGCTTTCGCATGGTTCCAGCTTTGTGGATTACCGATACGGATTGCAGTTGCAACAGTCTCAGGATTTTCAACAGGTGCACCACGAAGGAAAGGTGCAGCACCAGAAGCCTGGTAACCTACCATTGTTGGCAGACCTTCAGGTTTAGGACCAGTGAAGGCATCAGTAGCAGCGTCGTAAACCACTTGCTCAAACTCGCCAGCAGGCTGATTTGCAACCGCTTCGGTATAACCCATCCAGTGCGCAGTAATGTTACCCGCATTACCTACAGGCAGGCAGTGGTAATCTGGTGCACGGCCCAATTCATCCACGATTTCGTAAGCAATGGTTTTTTGACCTTGCAGACGGTACGGGTTGATTGAGTTAACAATCGTCACAGGTGCTTTATCAGCGATTTCTTTTACCAGACGCATACCGTCATCGAAGTTACCGCGGATTTGCATGGTAATTGCACCATACATCATCGCTTGCGCCATTTTACCCATCGCAATTTTGCCTTCTGGGATTAAAACAAACGCTTTGATACCTGCACGCGCTGCATAAGCTGCAGCAGCAGCTGAAGTATTACCTGTAGAAGCACAGATAATCGCTTTAGAGCCTTCTTCAACCGCTTTTGTTACCGCCATGGTCATACCACGGTCTTTAAATGAACCAGTCGGGTTTAAGCCCTCGTACTTCACATAAATTTCAACATTTTTGCCAATAATGCGCGGAATATTCGCAAGCTTAATCAGTGGCGTGTTACCTTCACCCAGAGAAACGGCTTTAGTAGTTGCAGACACTGGTAAACGGTCGCGATAGCGGTCAACTAAACCAGTATAACGATTGGCATTCGACATGATGATGTTCCAATTGTGTGTAGAGCTTGGCAAGGGGAGAGTGTCCCCTCGACCCGATTAATTATCAAGCGATTCTAAACGAATTCGTACAATTTCGCCATGAATGACAGGAAGAGCTTGAATTTGTTTTAACGCTTCATCCATTTTCGCTTCCTTGACTGGATCAGTCAGGATCACGATAGGAATAAGATCTTTCAGACGTGACTGCTGCAGAATTGCATCAATACTGATGCCTTCGCGGCTTAGAATAGAGGTTACTTCAGCCAGTACTCCGGTTTGATCTTCAGCATTGATCCGGATGTAGTATCCAGTCGTCATTTCTTCACGTGGCAGGATTGGCAGGTCACTTAAGCTTTCAAAAGCCAGTTGTGGAATTGTACCAGCACCATCTTCAGTATAAGAAATATCACGTACGATATCCACGACATCTGCGACTACTGCAGAAGCTGTAGGACCAGCACCCGCACCTGCACCGTAATACAGTGTAGGACCAACCGCATTGGCTTGAACCAGAACTGCATTTTTTACACCATTCACATTAGCGATCAATTGCTCTTCAGGAATCAGGGTAGGGTGTACACGGAGTTCGATACCAGTTTCAGCACGACGGGCAATACCGAGGTGTTTGATACGGAAGCCCAAGTCTTCAGCATATTTCACGTCTTGTGCAGTAATTTTGCTAATGCCTTCAGTAAAGACTTTATCAAACTGTAATGGAATACCAAAAGCAATAGAGGCCAGTAATGTCAGTTTGTGTGCTGCATCGATGCCTTCTACGTCGAAGGTTGGATCTGCTTCTGCATAACCCAGCTCTTGTGCTTCTTTCAGTACATCAGCAAAGGCACGGCCTTTATCTCGCATTTCAGTCAGGATGAAGTTGCCTGTACCGTTGATGATGCCAGCCAGCCAGTCAATCTTGTTGGCTGCCAGACCTTCACGCATCACTTTAATAATTGGAATGCCGCCAGCCACCGCTGCCTCGTAAGCAATTTGCACAGCGTTGTCATCGGCAAGTTTGAACAGTTCATTTCCATGTTCAGCCAATAGGGCCTTGTTGGCAGTTACGACCTGTTTGCCATGCAAAATGGCTTCTTTAATCACTTCATAAGCAGGGTGAATACCGCCCATGACTTCAACCACCACATCTACATCAGGTTGACGTACGATGTCGAGCAGATCTGCACTTTGTTTAACTGATTCAGGTAGATCCAGATCAGGACGCGGACGACGCGTACCAACATGGGTAATTTGAATTTCACGACCGGTGCGACGTTTAATCTCAGCAGCATTTTCTTTTAATAGTTTAAGGGCACCACCACCCACAGTACCAAGACCGAGGATTGCCAGACGAACTGGTTTCACGTCACACTCCAAATATAAACAGTTTTTTACGAGAGCCTAGATCATAGCTAAAAAAGCGGCCTGACTCTAGGGTCATTTCAGAATATCTTCATCTATAAAATAAAGTTAAATAACTAATTAAAATGAGTTATTTAAGTCGATCCAATAATTCTGAGGTACTCATATAGCCACCGAGATAAAGTCCTTCAGAACTGTATACACCCGGGGTACCATTAACACCAATATTAAGACCCATTTGATATTGATCTTTCACAGGATTTTTACAAGTCGTTGGTGTGATAGATCCACCGGCAATGGCTTGATCGAAGGCTGCACGACGATCGGAATTACACCAGATGGCTTCCATGGCAGGCATATGCTGCTCGCCACGTGGCCAGGCAATATAGCGTACTTCGATGCCTTTGCTGTTCATTTCATCCATCTGTTCATGGAATTTGTGACAATACGGACAGCTGACATCGGTAAAGACATAGATCACATGCTTGGTTTTGCCTTTGGCTGGATAAATCAGCAGGTCTTCCGCTTTAAGGTTTGCAAAGATTTTCTTGTTGACGTCAGATTGCAAAGTTTCACTGACATTGTGCAGCTCTTTATCTCCAAGGCGAATGACATCGCCCTGAATCAGATATTTGCCATCATTTGTCACATAGACGGGTGCCATACCTTCCAGGCTGACCCATGACATGTTGGGTACTTCAGTGGTTTTAATACCCGTGATTTTTGCGTTAATTCCCGCTTTTTTGAAATGACCTTCGAGCGTTGAAATCAGGCGTTGCTGTGCATTACGTTCGCTAAGGTTAGAGGCTTCACCCGTCGCCGGTGCACTTGCTGTAAGCGTATCTTGCTTTTTATCTGAATTATTGGAATTGGAACATGCGCTCAGTCCCAGACCGGTAGCAAGCAGACAAGCGATAAAAATTTTGGTGCGGGCAAATGTCATAATAACCCTTTTTTTTCTTGGACTAAAAACAGAGCATTAGCATAGCAAAAAAAGATAGAGCTACGTCAAACTTCTCAGTTTATTCTATTCAAATCAGCTCTTAAGCCCGTGGATGATGGGTTGCATGCAGTTGCTGCATTCTAACTTGTGCCACATGGGTATAGATCTGTGTGGTGGATAAATCACTATGACCTAGCAACATTTGTACTACCCGTAAGTCAGCGCCATGATTAAGTAAATGCGTGGCGAAGGCATGACGCAAAGTATGTGGAGACAGTTCAGCCTGAATTCCGGCTTGTAGTGCATAGCGTTTAATGGCATACCAGAAATTCTGCCGGCTCATGATGCCGCCATGCTGGGTGAGGAACAGATAATCAGTCGCTGTCTTATACAATTGCGGGCGTGCTTCCTGCAGGTATTTTTCCACCCATTCACAGGCCATCTGTCCCATCGGCACCAGACGTTCTTTATTGCCTTTACCGACAATACGCAAATAGCCCTGTTTTAAATTAATCAGATCCAGACGCAGATTAATCAGTTCTGTCACCCGTAAACCGCACGCATAAAGCACTTCAAACATAGCACGATCACGTAAACCGAGGGCAGTATTAATATCGGGTGCATGAATCAGTGCTTCGACATCAGCTTCAGACAGGTCTTTGGGCAGGGCACGGCCCAGCTTCGGTGTTTTATGAGCAGCAACCGGATTGTCACTCCGCAGTTTTTGTTCCCGCAGGAATTTATAAAAAGAACGTAAGGCGGACAAACATCGTGCAATTGAACGTGGACTTTTTTGCTGTTTGGTCAGTTCAATCAGTACATCGGAAATATCGTCATGGTTCCATTCTGGTAAAGGTTTAACCAGACATTCGGCACACTGGATCAGATCAGACAAATAGGCATTTCGGGTATGAGGGCTCACTGTCTGGGCAATCAGATAATCGCGAAAACCCTGTAAGTAACTGAAAGCTTCAGGAATCTGAACTGGACTAGGAATGCGAGGTTTTTTATTCAGCATGATGTTTAATGAAGATAATTTTAAAAGCGAGAAGCCTGATTGCTCATCTCCACTCTAGTTTAATTTTACGAACATGTCGATGTGCTATACAGCTAAGAAGAAATGTAATTAATACTTATTTGTTAATTATTCTCATTTGTTTGTATACTGTACAAAAGTCTTAGGAATTTTCACGGTGCGTTTGTCTGATTTGAAAGCAAAACAAACTGCCATCATTCGAAAAGTTAATCGAACTACTGATGGTAAAGGCGCTTCCCACGATGTTGTGGCCAGTCGCTTGGAAACTTTAGGTTTTGTACCAGGGACTCAGGTACAAGTCATTACCAAAGGTATTTTTGGTGGGGATCCGATTCTTATTCAGGTGGGGTTTACGCGTTTTGCTTTACGAAAATCGGAAGCGGCCAAGATTGAAATTGAACAGGGAGCGGCGGCATGAGTGATACCTTACGTATTGCCCTTGTCGGTAACCCAAACTGCGGTAAAACTTCTTTATTCAACCATTTAACCGGATCTCGTCAAAAGGTCGGCAACTATGCCGGGGTTACGGTTGAACGTAAAGTCGGGAATTTTACACTTCCTTCAGGCAAACCGGTACGCGTACTGGATCTGCCAGGAACTTATAGTCTGGATGCGACCAGCCCGGACGAAGAAATTACCCGTAATGTGGTTCAGGGTAAAATTGCAGAAGAAGGCCAGCAGGATACTTTCCTGTGCGTTGTAGATGCAACCAACCTAAAACTGCATCTGGGACTGGTACTGGAAATGATTCAGCTAGGTCGTCCAATGCTGGTGGTGCTAAACATGATGGATGAAGCGCGCCGTCGCGGGATGCAGATTAATACCCAGAAACTGTCTGAACGTCTGGGTGTGCCAGTGGTTGAGACCGTTGCCGTGCGTACTTCAGGCATTGAAAACCTGAAAAATGCACTGGATAAAAACAAATTTTCTGCCCCGCAAACTGAACTCAGCGGTTTGAGTGGCGATCACCATCATCAGATTGCCAGCATTCTGAAAGATGTGGTGAATTATGCCGATCAGGAAGATAAACGTACTGATTTTCTGGACAAGATATTCCTGCATCCGGTATTGGGCCTGCTTAGCTTAGCCATTATGATGTTTGTGGTGTTTCAGGCGGTCTTTGCTTGGGCTGCGCCATTCATGGATGGGATTGAAACTTTCTTCGGCTGGTTGGGCGAGTACATGGGTGGACTGATCGCTCATCCTTTATTAAACAGCTTGGTGGTTGACGGGATTATTGCCGGCGCGGGTGGGGTAGTGGTCTTTCTGCCGCAGATTCTGATTCTGTTCTTCTTTATTCTGGTACTAGAAGAGTCCGGCTATTTACCACGTGCCGCCTTCCTGCTGGATAAATTGATGTTTAAGGCAGGTCTTTCGGGCCGAGCCTTTATTCCATTATTGTCCAGCTTTGCCTGTGCCGTACCGGGAATTATGGCTTCAAGAACGATTAGTGACCCACGTGACCGTCTGACCACGATTTTTGTGGCGCCACTGATGACCTGTTCGGCACGTCTGCCAGTATATGCTTTGCTGATTGCAGCCTTCATTCCTGAGCAAACCGTGTGGGGCTTCATGAATCTGCAAGGTTTGGTGTTATTTGGTCTGTATATGGCCGGTATTCTAAGTGCACTGATTGTTTCCTTTATCCTGAAATTTTTCCATAAGGACAAGTCACAGCATATGCTGTTGATGGAGCTGCCAAGTTACCGTTTCCCGGATGTGAAAAACGTCTGGATTGGTTTGCTTGATCGCGGCAAAATCTTCTTGAAGCGTGTCGGTGGCATCATCTTTGCGCTATCCATTCTGCTTTGGTTCCTGTGTACGTTCCCGCAACCACCAGAAGGTGCAACTTTACCGGATATCGATTATTCCTTTGCCGGGATGCTGGGCCATGTGATGCAACCTATTTTTGCACCATTAGGCTTTAACTGGCAGATCTGTATTGCACTGATTCCGGCGATGGCAGCGCGTGAAGTTGTCGTGGCAGCACTAGGTACGGTTTATGCCTTGTCTGCAGTCGATGAAGATGCCATGTCTGAGGGTCTGGCGGCACTGATTAGTGGCGGCGGTGATTTGGGCTGGTCGATCGCGACCGGCTTGTCTCTACTGGTATGGTTTATTTATGCACCACATTGTCTGGCGACCTTAGCCACTGTGAAGCGTGAAACCGGTTCATGGAAAACGGTCAGCTTTATGACCTTCTACCTGTTTGGTTTGGCATATTTCATGTCATTCCTGATTTATCAAATTGCATCACATTATTTGGGTTAAACTGGCTGAAGGGAAACCTTGGCTAGATCTGAATGATCATGTGAATGGGAGATTGAGATGATTGAAATTCTGATTGTAGCGGTACTGGTTGTCTGGAGTGCGCTCGTGGTATTTAAAAAGGTATTTCCGAATACTTCACGCTCAGTCTTCCAGAAGTTGTCTGATGCCTGTGCAGCCAAGGACTGGCATACGCTGGCGAAATGGTTAAAACCGGCTATGGCCAGTGGCTGTGGCGGTAACTGTGCCTGTCCGGCATCGGAGCAAAGCTCGGATGCTAAGCCTAAAGCTCAGGCAGTGAAATGGAAGTAAACTTTCATTCTGTTTAAGAATAAAAACTGAGCATGCAAATGAGTAGGGAGCTTAGAAATAAGCTCCCTAATTTTTTATTTTTTAAAAACTTATTAATTTATCTAGGTGAAAAGAATCCACTATTTTTCTATATTATGAATGGAAGCGTTATCTGATTTTCCTTTCAAGTTATGGATAGCATAGTCTTAACTTTTATTCCCATGATGGCTCCAATAAAAATTTATTAATTATTAAACCGATTAAAGATGAAGATTTAACGATATTTTTTTACGCCCTGACACAAAAAATGCCAGAGAAAGTCAAAACAGAAAAAGCATTCAAAACAGCAAAGTGCTACCATTTCGTCAGTTTTAAAATAGACCAGAAAATGGGGCGAAAATGTTAATACAACGTGGTGGATTAAAAGTCGTTGCAGGACTCGGGATTTCAGGTGTTGCAGCGGTCAACTTCTTACATGACCAGGGCTACCGCGTTGCAGTAACGGACTCAAGAGCTACCCCACCAGGACATGACCAGATTCCTGCGGAAGTACAGACTAGTTTTGGCAAGTTTGACCAGAATCTGTTGCTCTCTGCCGAAGAAATTATCATCAGCCCGGGACTCGATCCAAAACTGCCTGAAATCCAGGCAGCACTGGCTCAAGGTATTCCTGTGGTAAGTGAAATCCAGATTTTACGTCGTGCGACTGATAAGCCGATTGTGGCGATTACCGGTTCCAATGCCAAAAGTACCGTAACTACTTTAATCGGTCTGATGGCAGCGAATGCGGGTAAAAAAGTGGCGGTTGGGGGGAATCTTGGTCGTCCAGCACTGGATCTGACCAAAGATGATCCTGAACTGTATATTTTGGAGTTGTCGAGCTTCCAGTTAGAAACCACATCAAACTTGCAGGCTGAAGTGGCTGTTGTTCTGAATATGAGTGAAGACCATCTGGATCGTCATGGCGACATGATGGGTTATCACACCGCCAAACACCGTATTTTCCAAGGCGTGAAAAAAGTGGTGTTTAACCGTGATGATTCACTGACCCGTCCACTGGTTCCAGATGCAACACCGATGCAGAGCTTTGGTTTGAATGCACCGGACATCAACCAGTACGGTATTCTCAAAGATAAGGATGGCACGATCTGGCTGGCACGTGGTCGTGAACGTCTGCTCAAAAGTTCTGACATGTACATTCAAGGTACCCATAATGTGGCGAATGCCTTGGCTTGTCTGGCTCTAGGTGAAGCAATTGGCCTGCCAATGGACGTTATGCTGGATACGTTAAAAACCTTCAAAGGTTTGGAACATCGCTGCGAATTTGTTAAAGAAGTCAATGGGGTACGTTATTATAATGACTCCAAAGGAACCAATATTGGTGCAACACTGGCAGCACTTGATGGCTTGGGCATGGCAATCGAAGCTCAAGGTGGTAAAGTTGCCATTATTCTTGGCGGTCAGGGTAAAGGTCAGGACTTTACTGCTTTACGTGACTCATTATCTAAGTATGCAAAAATAGCTGTATTAATTGGTGTGGACCGTCCAATTATTGAAAAAGCCATTGCGGGTACAACTGAGCTGGTGCATGCGGAAAGCCTGCAGGAAGCAGTAGAAATTTGTCAGAAGCGCACTCAGGCACATGATGTCGTGTTATTGTCTCCTGCATGTGCAAGTTTTGACATGTTCTCCGGTTATCCGGAACGTGGTCGCAAGTTTGTGGCCTATGTGAATGAACTCAATTAAGAATAACAAGGATTCGTGATATGGCTGAGTTTGCTCAGACTGCGATCAATAAAATTAATCAATTTTATCAGCAGTGGGTACCTAAGTTACCCGCTGAAGTTAATCCGCGTAATGTGCTGATTTTTTGTGTGCTGGCTTTGCTGTGCATCGGTTCGATCATGGTGGCATCGGCTTCGATGCCTTATGCGGAACGGATGCATGAGAATGCTTTCCATTATGTGACCCGACATGCGATCTCGATTCTGGTTGCGGCGGGTGCAGCCTTTTTAGCCTATAAAGTTCCATTAAAAGTCTGGTTCAATAACACTTTCTTTTTATGGATTATTACCATTGTTTTGCTGGTCGCCGTACTCTTTGTCGGGACTGAAGTAAACGGCTCCAAGCGCTGGATTCGGGTAGCCGGTTTTACCTTGCAGGCTTCCGAAGTCGCTAAGGTCATGATGGCGATTTTTACCGCTGACTATGTAGTCCGTCGTGCTGAAGAGGTTCGTAATAATATCAAAGGCTTGGTACGATTAAGTGCCATCATGGGTGCAACCGTTGGCCTGATTATTCTTGAGCCTGACTTAGGGGCAACAGTGGTAATCACCCTGACCATGCTCGGTGTATTCTTCCTGGCTGGTGCACCCTGGATTCAGTTCGGTGTCGCTTTTATTACTTTATTGGGTGCATTTGCTGCTGCGATTGCTCTGGAACCTTATCGTTTACAACGTTTATTGTCTTTCTCGAATCCTTGGGAAGATCCGCTCGGTACCGGTTATCAGCTTTCTAATGCCTTGATGGCGTTTGGTCGTGGTGAATGGACCGGAGTAGGGCTAGGCCATAGTATCCAGAAAATGTCATATCTGCCGGAAGCGCATACTGACTTTATGTTGGCGATCTTAGGGGAAGAATTTGGTTTCTTGGGTATTTCTACCATTCTGATTCTGTCCTTTACCGTGATGGTCTGCTGTATCCGGATTGGACATCGTGCCTTGCAGCATCAATACTTGCGCGCAGGTTATCTGGCTTATGGGATCAGTATCATTTTCCTGTTACAGATTCTGGTAAACGCCGGGATGAATATGGGTCTATTGCCAACCAAAGGTTTGACCCTGCCATTTATTAGTTATGGTGGTTCATCACTCATTGTCTGTGCAGTGATGATCAGTTTGATTCTGAAAATTGACTCAACGACTCAACAAGTTAATCCAAGTCGGGAAGAATCAAGCTTCTAGATTAGACGGACGCTGTGGATCAGGCTGAGCATGGTTAAGCACTGTGCTCGGCATGACAGTTCCACAGTTCAGGCAACGCACAAAAGTACTTTTCGCCTTGGAAAGTGGAATCAGCGGAATAAAAAATAAAGAAAAATAATTACGCTGCTGTTTGAGTTCATACCCAGAACGGGTTCGGCAGACTGGACAAAGAAACTGACTTTTCTCAATGACTTTGGTTTTCGGTCCTACACCAAAAATAAAAAACATTTTTATGACCCTCACTCGCCTGTGTTATTGCTTTTAGCTTAAGTGAAAACCTGTTTTTATAAATAGTGACCTTGTAGCTCAGTTGTATGCGGGATTCGGGAGATATCCCATTGTGCGACGGCTTGTTCGAGCATACGAGCAGGGCGATCCAGTTCTACGGGCGCCTGACAGAGGGCTTGAAGTGCTTTTTGCAAGAGCAGGGGAGCTTGATCAAGATCCAGTGCTTGCGCCAGATTTTGCTTGGACAGTTTTTGGCCCTGATCATTCATTGCCAGTGGTAAATGCATATAGCTTAAACGCGGATAACCTAGTAATTGACCTAGGTAAATCTGACGTTCAGTGTTGTCCAAAAGGTCTGCACCACGGACTACATGGGTCATGCCTTGCAGATAGTCATCGACCACAACTGCCAACTGATAATTGATGATGCCATCACGGCGTTTTAAGACAAAATCGCCCAAGTCCTTTTTCAGTTGTGAGCAGTGTCGGCCTTGCAGACGGTCTTCAAAACAGATTTCAACATCTTCAACCTTGACCCGAATTGCCTGATGTTCAAAAGACAAACCTAAGTCACGACAGGTGTCCTGATAAATATGATTAGAACCCAGCATTTTGCGGGTACATTGGCAGGCATAGACCAGACCCTGCTGACGCAGTTGTTGGATCACATTTTCGTAAATATCCAGACGGTCTTTCTGGTAAATGATTTCTCCATCTGGCTCGAATTCAAAAGCATCCAAGGCACGCAAAATATGTTCTTCGCTGCCGGGATAAATTCGCGGGATGTCGGTATCTTCAATGCGGACTAGCCAGCGCCCCTGATGGGCTTTGGCATCACAGTAGCTAGCGACTGCGGTAATGAGTGAACCAAAATGCAAAGGGCCGGTTGGCGATGGCGCGAACCGGCCCACGTAATTCTCTTCAGCTTTCCCTTCCTTTGATAAAGGGAGGGTCAGGGAGGGATTACTTAAAGACATGCTTAACCGTTATTTTGCTTCTCTTTGATCTCTGCCAAAGTTTTGCAGTCGATACATAACGTTGCAGTTGGACGTGCTTCTAGACGGCGCAGACCAATTTCGATACCACAAGTTTCACAGAAACCGTAGTCATCGTTTTTAATCGCTTCGATAGATTGCTCGATTTTGCGGATCAATTTACGTTCACGGTCACGAGTACGAAGTTCGATGGCAAATTCTTCTTCCTGAGTCGCACGGTCGTTTACATCAGGGAGTGCAGTGTTTTCGTCTTGCATCGTATTTAAAGTACGATCAACTTCTGACATCAGTTCAGCTTTCCATGCCATCAAGATTTGGCGGAAGTGTTCAAGCTGCCCTTCAGACATGTATTCTTCATTTTTTTTAGGTTGATAAGGTTCAATACCAAATAAGCTAGCAGTAGAACCACCCTCAGTCGTTTTCGGCTTAGATTTGCGCACACGTTTTGTAGGTTTTTCCTCTACAACATCAGTTTGTTCGTCTAAGACTTGATTTTGGTTGTCATTCGCCATTTAGGGCATTCCTCATCATATGCGTATGTTAATACGCAAAAAATATGGTGATATGCAATTTTTATCCACCCTGTAGAAAGATTATCCTCCTACGGGGGTCGTCATCATATAGACTTTTTATGCTTTTTGATAGTCTTTGATGTCTGGATTATAGATATCACATTTCCTTTGGTTGCAATAAAGTAATTCAAAAAAAATAAAATGCAAAGTTAATAACCTGAAATTTCGGTATTAATATTTTGCTGGCTTAAGGTCACACGTTCGATATGTGTATCGAACTCCCCATTTTGTTTCAAATGTAATACACGATAGCCAGGTGCTGCCTGGTCTAGCGCGAATTCATCACTCTTGGGTTTGAACTGTACGCTGGTCGATGGCGTCGATAAAAACTGGATACCGTGCCATTCATTGCAGGAATCCTGATGCACATGACCAAACAGAACCAGCTTCACATTCTGGTGCCGGGCCAGTACATCTTTCAGATCTTCGGCATTCTTTAGCCGGTGCTGGTCAATCCAGTGCGACTTCATCGCAAAAGGATGATGATGGCAAGCCACAACCACATGCTGATTACGATATTCAAGCAATAATTGGTCTAGCTGTTCCAGTTGAGCCTGCTCTACCCAACCATCTATCCGATCCTGGACTGCACTATTTAGTAAAATCAGGGTCCAGTTGCCAAAATGAATCGCATGAGCCTGATCTCGATCCTGATAAAAAGGAAAGACCTTGATGTCATCATGATTGCCCGGAATCTGGTAATAGGGCACCTGGCAAGACTGGATATATTTTAAATAACGTGTATAGGTTTCTGCGATCGGCACCTGTGCCAGATCACCGGTATGTACGAGTGCATCCATTTCTGGAAAATTGTGCTGAATATGCTGCATGACTTCATGGAAGCTCTGCTCGGGATTCATATTCGCGAATTCCAGATTGGGCTGATCCATCAAATGGGTGTCAGAAATCTGGATAATGGTCCATTCTTGTGTCGATGCAGGATTGAATTTTTCCGATGTCATGTCTGCCCCCTTAAACCTGACGGGACAGCCTGTTGATGCTGTTGTAGCCATTGTAAGGCCATAATCACAGGTGCATTTCTAAGGCGACCATTACTCAGCAAGGTCGGAATATCGGCATAATCCAGAATGTGCAGCTGGATATTTTCCCCTTCATCCGGCATACCAAAAATACCGCCTTTTTCAGGCAGTTCAGTCTGGGCGACATAAAGATGAAACAGTTCCGAGCAGGCACCGGCAGAAGGGTAGAAACTGAAAAGATGCTGTAAGGAATCAACAGTGCAGCCTGACTCTTCGAAAGCTTCGCGGCGAATACATGTCTCAGGCGTTTCATCGCCATCCAGTACACCGGCAATGACTTCTAGTTGCCATGGCGTATCCTGATCATCCAGTCCGCCAATACGGAACTGTTCAATCAAGCCGAATTTTTGCTGTTGATCGTTATACAGCAGTACCCCAGCGGCTTCAGGACGATGGATGAGCTCACGCTGCAATGCAGGTGTATAAGATTCCTGATGGAAGACACGATGACTTAACGTGACTTTTTCCACCTGAATAAATCCCCGATATAAAAACTCACGGGCCTCTATCCTAAAATCTTTTTTATTATAAGAGGCTTGTTTAATAATATTCATAACTCAGAAAAGGATGAAATAACTTATTTTTTTCATCCTATCTGAGATTTTTATGAAAACAACTGTTTTTTTTACGGTTTTACACCTTGTGGTACAATTTTTGACCAGAGCTGTGGAAATCGTTTTTCATCTGGTTGAGGCCGGCTTCAATCTCTGCCTGCGTTACAGCCGGGGTTTCATCAGCAGATAACTGGCTGGCATAATCCCGCACATTCTGGGTGATTTTCATTGAACAGAACTTTGGTCCGCACATTGAGCAGAAGTGAGCCGATTTATGTGCCGCTTTGGGCATGGTTTCATCATGCATGCTGCGTGCTGTGTCCGGATCTAGACTCAAGTTAAACTGATCTTCCCAACGGAATTCAAAGCGGGCTTTGGACAGGGCATTGTCACGCGCTTGTGCTCCCGGATGACCTTTGGCCAAGTCGGCAGCATGTGCGGCAATCTTGTAGGTAATGATGCCGTCTTTCACATCTTTCTTGTTCGGCAAGCCTAAATGTTCTTTCGGTGTCACATAGCAAAGCATTGCCGTACCGTACCAGCCAATCATCGCGGCACCTATCGCCGAAGTAATGTGGTCATAACCCGGTGCGATATCTGTGGTTAACGGCCCAAGAGTATAAAAAGGCGCTTCCTTACAGACTTCCAGCTGTAGATCCATATTTTCCTTAATCATATGCATCGGTACATGGCCAGGACCTTCGATCATCACCTGTACATCATGTTCCCAGGCACGATGCGTTAGTTCACCCAAAGTCCGTAGCTCGGCAAATTGCGCTTCGTCATTGGCATCCTGAATACAGCCCGGACGTAAGCCATCCCCAAGGCTGAAAGACACATCATAGGCTTTCATGATTTCACAAATTTCATCGAAATGAGTATAGAGGAAGTTTTCCTGATGATGTGCCAGACACCACTGTGCCATGATCGAACCACCACGCGATACGATGCCAGTCAAACGATTCGCGGTCAGTGGTACATAACGAAGTAACACACCGGCATGAATCGTGAAGTAATCCACGCCCTGTTCAGCCTGTTCAATCAAGGTATCTTTAAAGATTTCCCAGGTCAGGTCTTCAGCTACACCGTTGACTTTTTCTAGTGCCTGATAAATTGGTACGGTACCGATTGGCACTGGAGAGTTACGGATAATCCATTCACGGGTTTCATGAATATTCTGACCAGTCGACAGATCCATAATGGTGTCGGCACCCCAGCGGGTTGCCCAGGTCATTTTTGAAACTTCTTCTTCAATGGATGAACCCAGTGCCGAGTTACCGATGTTGGCATTAATCTTGACCAGGAAATTGCGACCAATAATCATTGGTTCCAGTTCAGGGTGATTGATATTGGCAGGAATAATGGCACGGCCTGCAGCGACTTCCTGACGGACAAATTCAGGGGTGATTTCCTGTAAATTTTTGGCACCAAAATTCTGTCCCGGATGCTGACGCATATCGGTCCCTTCCAGCTGACGCAAGTTTTCCCGAATCGCGATATATTCCATTTCCGGCGTAATAATGCCCTGTTTGGCATAGTGCATCTGGGTCACATTCTGGCCAAGTTTAGCCCGGCGTGGTTTCTGAATATGGGCAAAGCGGATATTGGCAGTACGGATATCACGCAGACGTTGGCGACCAAACTCAGAACTTAAATCATCCAGCATTTCTGTGTCATTACGCTGTTCAATCCAGCCTTCACGCAGATTTGGTAGGCCTTTATTCAGATCAATTTCAACATTTGGATCGGTATAAACCCCTGAAGTGTCATAGACCATCAACGGTGCATTATATTCACCGCCCAGACCAGTCGGAGTTTCGCTGAGAGAAATTTCTCGCATGGGCACCTGAATATCAGGACGCGAGCCTTGCAGATAAACTTTACGGGAAGCCGGCAGAATGCGGGTCAGATCGCGCGCTTCCTGCTCGTGTGGAGTAAGGGGAGTTTCAGAAGAAAGATTCGTTAACTGGCTCATTGCAATGATCCTTATGAATGACATCAACGAATCAAGCACGACCAAAAACGTGGACAGAATTATCTGGGAGTAGATAAAACAAGGGTAGTCGTTTTTAGATGGCTTGATTCCTACGCAGGTATTAACCTGATCAGGTTCAACGGTACTCACTATCAAATGGCCGAAAAGGCTGATTTAAGTGATCTCAGCGAGTTATTACTCGCGCTCCGTCAAGCGAGGCTAAATCTTAGCTTAGTTGGTATTTAAAAAGTAGCTTTAAATTGGGAGGAGTTGCTGATTTTCGGCTATCTCATCGATTTTTAAGAAAAGATTGTTTTAAAGACAGATCGCATCCTTAAAGCAGTCTTTACCATAGTTCTGCGAGGGTGGGGTGACTTGAGCATAATATAAAATCTGTTCAGTGCTGGAACGGTCACGATATTCCGCAGCTAAGGCACGCTGACGCTGTTCAGGATTCATGTCCAGAAACTCTAAAAATAATTGCGCCTGTGTCGATAACTTGGATTTCTGACCACGCGCTAGACCAATAATAGTTTCCAGATGGCTGGTTTCTACTGAATAACGGTCACGATAATCCTCAGAGATTGGCGATTGTTCGCTGCCTCTGAACAGGAAATAAGTATATTGTTTCAGCAGATATTCGGCATCGCGCTGATAGCTACTTTTCGGATAAGTTTGCAGATAATCTTCCCAGAATAAAGCGCGAGCGGCAATATTGGCAGCTTCAAGCTGTAAGCGTTTTTCGACCAAGACCGGTTCCATATTCTGCTCAGCCAGATTTTCAATAAATACTTTTTCGGCAGCTGGTAAATACGGCGCAAAGATACGTACCAGATATTCCGGGCTACGACGATATTGCAACGTGCCATTGCCCTGATCTAAGAGTTCTACATAGGCCTGACCTTTATGCTTCAATAAATACTGGTCGCGTGTGGTCAACTGTTCAAAGTGGCTTTGCTGAATAGTAGGATGCTGAGCCATATCTAAGGCATATTGCTCGAAAGCACGCTGCTGAAATTCGGTACGTTCCACATGCAGGAAGCGTTGATACATTTCTGTGGAACGCTGCATCAGGTGTTTCTGCTCGGCCAGTTCCATGAGCGGCAGACACACTTTAAGGTCCTGATTAATCTGTTCCAGTGCAAAAGTGGTGCGCTGTTCATTAATCTGGGACATGTTTTTTTCAATATTTTCACACATGAGGGTGAAATCGTTCGCGGGAGATTGAACGGTTTTAACCTCGGCCTGTTCCATTTCAACTTGCGGTTCTGAGGATTGCTGGCATCCGCCTACGAACAGCAAGCTACTGAAAACAAAACAAACTTTGAATATCGAATGAATTCGCGTTAACACTATGCTTCAGGACTCTATATAGATGAAATCAGAAATAACTGCCTTACTGGGAGCTATATTGTATAGATCTAATTCAAGTTCTATGTGTAGTATTGTGAATGGCTTTGTTAAGCTAGGATGCAGGAAGGGGAAAATAGGAGGAATATTGAATAAAATCGTGGATCTATAAGAGAAAATTAATAAAAGTCATACGTAAAAAATCAAAAGAAATCTTTAGTATTGCTGGGTTTAAAGCGCCTTAATCTGATGATTGAAATGGCTGTAGGGGTGAAAACTATAAAATGAAATTAAAACTCATCGTCAGTGCCTGTTTATTGGGTGTCAGTCCGACACTGTTTGCGCTGGATCTGCTTGAAGCTTATCAGCGTGCCCAGCAGAATGATCCGAACTGGCAGGCGAATCTGTTGCAATACCAGTCGGACCAGCTCAATCTGGGCATTGCCAGCGGAAATTTATTGCCGACTGTGACTTTATCTGGAAATGTAACCCGTAAAAACCAGTCTGCTGATAATTCATCGATAGAAGGTTTGCCTGCCGAATTTGGGGAACTACAAGGTTCGAGTACGACCACGCGTCAGATTGCAGTCACTGCACGTCAGCCTTTATTCCGCTGGGATGCCTGGCAGGGTTATAAGCAGGTCAAAACCTCGGTAGAACTCAGTGAAGTTAATTTACGTCTGCAAAAGCAGCAGCATATTTTGCAGGTGGCAGAAGCCTATTTTAATGTTTTACGTCAGCAGTCTTTAACCACAGCTTATTTACAGGAAGAGCAGGCTTTATCAGAACAGTTAAGGATGATGAATGCCAAACTTCGAGAAGGGCTCGTAGCGAGAAGTGATGTCAGTGAAGCCAATGCCCAATATCAGAGTGCTCAGGCCAACCGAATTTCTACACAGGTGCAGTTGGTTCTAGCTCAGGAACAGTTGGCACAGCTGATTGGACCTTATCAGGAAAATCTGGCGGTTCTGCGTGAGGATTTCCAGTTCCAGAAACCTGTTCCGAGTAATATCGGTTCCTGGACCGAACTGGCACAAAACCAGAATCTGGAAATTCTACAGGCCCGTTTGCAGAAACGCTATTCGGAAGATGCCAAGCGGGTAGAGCAGGCGGCTCTCTATCCTCAGGTTGAAGCCGTCGGAACCTATGGCTATTTAAAGCAGACTCCTGAAACAGTGTTATCAACCAATGGTGATTTTGACCAGATTGGCGTCGAGGTCAACTGGAACCTGTTTACCGGGGGCCGAACCCAAAAAAGTATTCGTCAGGCCGGCGTAAATGTGCAGCGAAGTGAAGCCCAACTGGATGCTGCCATTCGCAAAGCCAACACCGATGTCAAACAGTCTTATCTGCAGGTAGAAACGGATGAGGCCAAGCTGAATGCACGTAAAGCAGCGATGCAGTCTTCAGATATCGTTTCTCAAGCTTCCAGAGCTCAATATCAGGAAGGTTTAAAAACCATGGTGGATGTATTGCTGGCGCAGCGTAATGCCTTCTCTGCTAAGACTGACTATCTGAATGCCAAATATGATTATTTGCTGCATGTACTGCAATTACAGGCTTCAGTAGGACAATTGACAGAAAAGGAACTGGCAGAGATGAATGCCTGGCTCATTGAATATGACCGTTCTTAAAGACGACTAATGAGTTGTCATCAAACTTTCATGATGGTCATGCTTTAATGACATTTCATGATGTGTTCTTGCCTTTTCCTGTTCTGGAGTAGATTTCCTTGAGTCCCAATAATCCTGTGCTCAGTCATCATATTTCTTCGCAATTCAATGAAGAATTGCAGGATGTAAATACCAAGTTCATGACCATGGGTGGCATGGTAGAACAGCAGGTAGCCAATGCCATTCATGCGCTGCTGGATACAGATGCTGCCATGGCGGTCGATGTGCAGTTTCAGGACAATATTGTGAACCGCCTGGAAGGTGAAATTGATGAGGCACTCACCCTGATTTTGGCTCGCCGTCATCCTGCTGCTATTGATCTGCGCATGGTGCTTGCCATGTCCAAGGCCAATACCGATCTGGAACGGATTGGAGATGAAGCATCGAAAATTGCCCGTATTGCCCAGACTTTGTGTGAAGAGGGTGGTTCACCACGCGGTTATATGGAAACCCGACATATTGGTAACCAAGTTCGAGTGATGATTCATGATGCATTGGATGCCTTTGCTCGTCTGGATGTAGACCAAGCGCTGCGCGTGATGCAGGCCGATGCCGACATTGACCGGGAATATCAGTCCGCTACCCGTACTTTAATGACCTATATGATTGAAGATCCACGGCATATTAGTCGGGTGATTAATGTACTTTGGGTACTACGTTCGCTGGAACGCATTGGAGATCATGCACGTAATATTTCGGAACAGGTCATTTATATGGTCAAGGGCCTGGATGTACGGCATAGCAGTGTCGAAGAAATTGAGCAAAAATTTCAACGTTAATTAAAACTAAATAATAGTAAAAAGCCTGCATTATGTAGGTTTTTTTATTTCAAAAATATGTTCTTGATATTGTGAAAGCTAGATAGGATAGGTGTTCCCTAATATTGCTATGAGAAAAATCACATAAATAACAATTACTAATAAGCTTTATAAATTTAATTAAAAGAAATGTGAACTATTTATCAAAAAACATACAAAAGTTGTATATAACTTAGCAAAATGCGGGTTGATTTATGAAAATGGAATCATTTTCAGAAAGTGAAAAGATTTTTTCATGTGCTCATCAAACCTATAGATAAGAAAGAAAAACGAAGCTCTTTTGTTATCAGTCACATACTTCTGGTCTAAACCTAACCCTGCATTAATTTACTCAGTGAAATTATATATTTAAGAGAAAATTCATGATCATTGATGAAAGTCAAAGAGAAGCTTCCCGAATTTATTTTTCTGTGCAGTTAAAGTTTGTGATCGCGTTAATGGGTGCGTGTTTTTGGACCGTATTTTCCATCTGGATTGCTCAGGACTGGTTGCATGATTTGAGCACTTATGTTGGTTACTTTTGGGCTATTTTTCTGATTTATGGTATTGCCATTATTCCAGGATTTATGAACTCATTTGCGGCATTAAGCCTGATGATGGACAGACGCCCTAAACGCCAGCCATTAGCAGTTTATCCAGGGATTACCATGTTGGTGGCTGCTTACAATGAAGCCGCGTCAATTGAAGACACTTTGGTCAGTATTAACCAGCAAAAATATCCGGGAAAATTACAGGTTATTGTGATTAATGATGGTTCTCAGGATGAAACCGCAGAGATTGTCCGCAAAGCAGAATCAAGATTTCCCTGGCTGACTTTACTAGATTTAAAGCAAAATGCAGGGAAGGCGCATGCCTTAAATGAAGGCCTGAAACTTGCCGAACATGATCTGGTGATTACCATCGATGCGGATTCTTATCTCCATCGTATTGCTCTGATTAATATTGTTGAGCGCTATGTGGCAGATCCTCCAAATACACGTGCGGTTGCAGGTAAAATTCTGGTACGTAATTCGCGTACCAATCTGCTGACCAAAACTCAGGAATGGGATTATTTTCTGGGTATCTCGGCAACCAAACGCCTGCAATCTCTTTATCAGGGAACTCTGGTAGCGCAAGGTGCTTTCTCTATTTATGACCGTAATGCCCTGATTGAAGTCGGCGGCTGGCCTGAATGTGTAGGTGAAGATATTGTACTGACCTGGGCCTTGTTAAATGCAGGTTATCGGATTGGCCATTGTGAGGATGCCTGCCTGTTTACCAATGCACCGACGACGCTTAAAGTGTTTGTTAAACAGCGTCAGCGTTGGGCTCGTGGCATGATTGAGGCATTCATTAAACATCCTAGTATTTTAATGTGGGTAGAGAGTACTTCAACCCAGAAGATTATCAAGAATCGATGCTCGCTCTTGGTTGGCGTCAGCGCTTCGCTGGCTGGTCTGCAGGCTTAACTGCAGGCTTTGGTCGAGAAAAAATTAATCAGGATCCGAGCCAGTCTACCCGGCTATTCGAACTTAACCTACAAAGTCCTGTTCGTGGCTCGCAATTTCTGCGGATGAATGCTGGCTATAACCGCAGTGCTTCGTTCTATGGTCCGAATTACGATTATCGTTATATCAGGGGTGAATGGATTGTGCATTTTTAAATCTGGATCATGATATTTTGATTTTAAGCGGTCTTTAAAGACCGCTTTTCTTTTTTAGGGATAGTCTAATGAAGAGCTAACTATGCGTTTCTTCCTCTGCATCATCTTCAAAAGTCTTGGCAATTTTTTCAATATTCAGGCTCTTGGCCATCGCATCGAAAATTTCCTTATATACGCCGTCCTGATGATAAAGCGCGTCATGTTCACCGTGTTCGGCAATACAACCTTCTTTCATCACATAGGTATAGTCTGCATCAATAATTTGAGACAGGCTATGCGAAATAATAATCACGGTACGGCCTTGCTTGATCTGATCCAGACTTTGTTTGATCTGTTCTGTCGCAATGGCATCCAGACTCGCCGTCGGCTCGTCCAGAAAAATAATCGGCGGGTTTTTCAGGAACATCCGTGCGATGGCAATCCGCTGTTGCTGACCGCCGGACAGTTGCAGGGCATCGGAATCATAGCTATCCGGTAGCTGTAAAATCTGTTCATGAATCGAGGCTTTTTGAGCAGCTGCAATCACCTCCTCCATACTGGCATTGGTTTTGCCATAACGGATATTGTCAAAAATTGTGCCCTGGAAAATATGGTTTTTCTGTAGTACCAATCCGATATGATCACGTAAATATTGAGTGTCATAATCTTTTAAATCAATCCCATCCAGCTTGATCTGGCCTTCCTGTGGTTCATAAAATTTATCTAGCAGACTGATCAAGGTTGATTTTCCGGCTCCCGATAATCCTACCAGTGCGGTAATGGTATTGGGGCGGATTTCCATATTGATATCTTTTAAAGCATGATGCCCATTCGGATAATAAAAATTCACGCCACTTAGCTCAAATCGGCCTTGGACAGGTGGTTTTTGCTGGCCACTCTGTTCAATTTCAGCATCCGCTTCCAGAATATTAAAGAAGCTTTCTGAATAGATCATGGCATCATTCACTTCATCATAAATCCGGTGCAGCGAGCGAATCGGGGCAGAGACGTTATTAAAGAGCAGCACATGGTACATGATCATGCCGATACTCATCTGGCCATCGAGTACAAAATAGGAGGTCAGAATAATAATCAGCACTATGCCGATCTGTTCAATAAAGGTTTTTAGGCCATCAAACAGGAAGCTGGTCTGCCGGGTTTTCATCTGGTTATCGGTCAGCTCACGCTGTAAGCTCAGCTGCTTGTCTGATTCAATTGATTCTCGGTTAAAGGATTTGATGACCGTAATTGAATTGATGATGCTGAGAATGCCTTGACTCTTTTTTTCCCGGCCATCTCTCAGACTACGGCGCCATCCTCCGAGTTTTTGTGCCTGTTTATAGGTGAGCCAGAAGTAGATCGGCACAATCGCTGTGGCAACCAGTCCGACATAAAAATTGGCATAGTACATCAGTCCTAGCGCGACAATTGCACTGGTGAATAGAGGAAAAATATCAATGAAAAAGATCTGGACCAATCGGGTGAGGGAGCCAATTCCGCGGTCAATCCGGGTCTGTAATTTTCCAGCCTGATTATTATCCTGATTAAAAAATGCCAGCCGGTATTTTAAAAACTTTTCAATAATGCCTTGAGCCAGATCTTGGGAAATAAAAATCCGCAGCTTTTCTCCATAAAACTTCTGCCCAAACTGGACCAGCGCATTCACCACTTCTTTACCGAGTAAAATGGCAGAGATAGTGACCAGAATATGCCAGCCTTCATCCAGTCCCTGTCCTTGTTCCAGCAGTGCATTGATGCTGTCGACTGCATATTGCAGAGTCAGTGCATTGACCTGAGCAGTAAAGGAACCGATCAGGGTCAGAATGAGGGTCGCAATCACCAGGAGCCGATAAGGGCTGACAAAGGGACGAAGTTTTAAAAACAGCTGCCATAAATTCATAAGCAATTATTTTTATTGTCAAAGTTGAATTTAGTCTAGGCAGGAATAAAGGTACTCACAAGAGTAAATGTTGTATTTATTTGTGAAATTAGATTGTAATTTCTCTGGATAAGTCTCAATCTTTTCAGCAAGATACTGAAATTTTTAGACTGATTTTAAAATGACTTTGGACCTGTTTGCGCCAGAACCTCAAGCTAATCTATTACCCTTTGATGGGGTGGTAGAGGATTATGGCCAGATTTTAAATGAGCAGCAGAGCCAGCAATATTTACAGCATTTTCTAGCTCATCTGGCCTGGCAAGCGGATGAAGTCACTTTATTTGGTAAGCATTATATTACTGGGCGAAAAGTCGTCTGGTATGGTGATGAACACTATCAATATCATTATTCCGGAAGTTTCAAACAAGCTCATATCTGGACACCGGGGCTATTTCGGTTAAAGCAGCATATTGAAAAATTGGTGGGCCATTCCTTTAATTCCTGCCTGGCCAATTTATATGAAGATGGTTCGCAAGGTCTGGGCTGGCATAGTGATGATGAAGCTGCTCTATATCAAGGAACATCTCAAGAAAATGTGATTGCATCCCTCAGTCTGGGTGCAACCCGCAAGATGAGTTTTAAACATAAAACGGAAAATAAAACATTAGATCTGCTTTTACAAAGTGGACAGTTGATTGTGATGCGTGGACAGACTCAACACTACTGGAAACATTGTATTCGGAAAACGACTCGGGTTCTGGAGCCTAGAATTAACCTGACTTTTCGTTATTTTTTTCCTTAGTTAAATCTCTTTTGTAAAACAAAAAATGTTATTTCATTAGTATTTAAAATTTCTTCTCCCTCAGGGAGAAAGTGAGAATGAGGGAGTTTCTTTGCTCATTGTTGAATAATTAAAAAATGATTGATGAAGGCACTCTATTGTTTTTAGATTAAAAGTACCCCAATGAACTAAAAAAGAGATTCTTCAATTCAAAAAAAATAGCATCTCGAAAGATGCTATTGCTTATATTTAAAAGAAATTTAGGGTTGCAGTCCAGCCGGATGCCTATACCAGCTTTCAATCAAGAGGGCAGCAGCAATACTGTCCGCAGACAATTTTTTGCCGCGACCTTGTGCCTGATAATGATCCAGTTCATCCCGTGCTTCACGAGTGGTCAGGCGTTCATCCACCATCAAGGTTTCAATATTGGTCTGATGACGTAAACGGCGGGCAAATTTACGTGCCCGTATCGACAGTTCAGATTCACTATCATCCATATTCAGTGGCAGACCAACTAAAAATAAGCCTGGCTGATAAATTTTTACGATTTTCAGTAACTCATCCCAGTTCGGGATCCCATCTTTCATGGGAAATAAAGGGAGGGGATTGGCACTTTCAATCAGGGATTGGCCGACTGCCATTCCCATTTTCTGTGTACCAAAATCAAACGCCATAATGGTGTTTGGCGCGTTTACATCAGGCATGTCCAATCTCGGAAGATAACCAGGTTCGGTCTACGCCCATTTTTTTATAGGCAGCATCCCAGCGGTCGTTATAAGGTAAGTTAAAAATCAGGTCCATATCGGATTCACAGATCAGCCAGTCACCCCGGGCAATCTCTTCTTCAAGCTGATGTTTGCCCCAGCTCGCATAACCCAAGGCGATCTGATAGCGGCCTACACCTTCATTATGCGCAATCGCATCCAGAATATCTTTAGATGTGGTAATACAAACATTTTCACCCACAGCAATAGAAGAATGCCAGGTCGGCTGACCGGTATGCAGGACAAAACCGGCCTCTGGTCGCAAAGGTCCACCTTGCAACACTTCATGGGGATTGACATTATCCGCCTCAATGTCCAGATCATTCAGCAATTCTTTAATTTGAATGCCAGCAGGGCGGTTAATAATAATCCCTTGAGCACCATCTTCATCATGACGAGCCAGATAAATGACCGTATGGGCAAAAAAATCGTCACTTGCATGGGGTGGCGCAATCAGACAACGATGAGTCAGATATTGTTTAGTCACCTGAGCGGCTCTCCAAAAGTCTATATCGTTTGTGATCGTGGTAGATGATTTATCAGGGCAAAAGACTGGATTTTCAATTTGCAAATTGTCTATTCCTTTATTTACTTATCCCACAAAAATGTATCACTGACAACTTAGCTTTGTAGATACTGGGTATAAAAAAACTACAAATAGGTATTTTTTTTATTTTTTCAATAAATCAATAAAATTAGTTTTATTTTATTGAATGGTAAATTCTCGGGCTTATTTATTATCGACTAAGAATATAAAATAAATTTAAGAAGGAATAAGTTTATATATTTTTAATTGTTTAATAATCAAACTAAATAATTAAATAGAAGAAAATATTAAATTTTATATTTAAAGCGGAGTGCTTTATTTTTTATTAATTTTTTATAAGTTGTTTTAAACTAAAAGCTGTTAATAAAAAATCCCTGCACTAGTCAGGGATTTTTATTAAGCATGATTTATGCTTGCTGAAACTTTAACTGTCTTAACTGACGTGCATGCTGCAAGGTGGTTTCATTAATTTCCACGCCACCCGTCATACGTGCAAGTTCCTGTACAATTTCAATTTCTTCCAAATTAATAATGGTACTGCTGGCCGGATCAGTCTGGCGTTTTTTCACTAATAAATGCTGGTCGGACTGTGCAGCCACCTGCGCCTGATGGGTAATACAAAGAATTTGTACATGCTGTGCCAGATCAGCCAATAAGCGACCCACGATTTCCGCAGTTCCGCCACTGATCCCGACGTCGATTTCATCAAAGACCAATACTTCAGCTTCGGTTTTTTCTGCATTCATCACCTGCATCACCAAGGCGATACGGGATAATTCACCGCCTGAAGCCACGCGTGCCAGAGGTTGTGCTGGTATGCCCTTGTTGGCAGTAAACAGAAGCTGAATAAAACTCAAACCTTCACTTGATGGATGTTCCAAAGGCTCAAATTTAAATTCAAAATGCGCTTCAGGTAGGGCAAGCTGTTTCACCTGTTCGGTCAGTTTTTTCGCCAGCGGTTCGGCTGCATCACGGCGAATCTGGTCCAGATGTTGAGCTTTGCTTAGAAACTCCTGATAAGAGACCTCGACCTGTTCAGCCAGAGTTTCCGGGTCTTCTAGCTGATGCAATTGTTCAAGTTCAGTCTGCCAGGCCTCATATTCTTCTTTCAGCAATTCTGGCTGGGTGCGGTATTTGCGTGCTAAACGGTGAAACACTTCCAGTTTGGAATTCAGTTCTTCCATACGCTCTGGATCAAAGCTTTGCCGATCCATAAACTGACGTAAGGTTGCCGTTGCATCTTCGAGTTCGCTTTGGGCATTCAGTAAAGAGGTATAAATCTGGGAAAGCTGTTCGCTACGACCGGCATGCGATTCCATGCGGCGCAAGATTGAAGCCAGTTCCTGCGAAATATTCTGTTCACCTTCATCCAGGCCATTCAGGCTATAGACACAATCCTGCATGATGGCTTCATGATGTGAAAGGCGGTCAAATTCCTGCTCAATTTCCTGATAATCCGTCTGGACGACTTCTTCCAGTTCTTCAAGTTGCAGCTCCAGAGTTTCCATACGTTGCTTACGGGTTGCTTGTGCATCCAGCGCGGCCTGATGCTGGCGAATATTTTTATGCCAGGTGCTATAAGCGTCACGTACTTCCTGAGCTGGTGCATAAAAATTGCTATAGCGATCCAGCCAGTGTTTGGGATAAGGTGGTTCTAGAAGTTGCTGCTGACTATGCTGGCTATAAAGCTGAACCAGTAGTCGGCCAATTTCTTTCAGTTCAGACAGACTACTGGGACGACCATTGATCCAGGCCTTACTGCGGCCAGTGGCAAAGATCACCCGGCGTAAATGAATCTCCCCCGACTCATCATCCAGTTCATGCTCTTTTAACCAGCTCGCTTCAGGGCTGTCTTCCTGATAACTAAAGGTTGCTGTTACATCCGCTTTTTCGGTGCCATAACGCACATAATTGGTATCGGTTCGCTCCCCCAGACAGGCAGACAGAGCATCCAGTAACAGGGATTTACCTGCACCGGTTTCACCAGTAAGAACGTTAAAACCTTTATCAATATCAATAGCAAGATGCTCGGCCAAAGCAAAATTGATCAGAGTTAAATGTGTCAGCATAAACGCATCCGGGCTGCGAAAAGTTTGAATGAAATAGCATGTCAGTTGCTTCAGTCTAGCAACGCGGCTGTTATTATAAATCAGGATAAATCGATTTCATTCTATCTTAAATTTCAGGGATTAATACACGCTTATTTGAATGTTGTGTCACAAGAACCAAGATTAGGCCACTGAAGTTACAAAAGATATTTTCATTTTTCTGACATGCTTGAAATTTAAATTAAATCAGGTCGGAATATATTTTGCTTATAAATGGCGAGAAAAATCACGGCATTTTCCAGGATCTGCCGAAATCACTCAAACAGGCTGGAATCAAGGCAAGCAGGGGCACCCAATAAATTCATTCAAGTCCGATAAACTTCGATTGATTAGTTGCGGGTGCACATTTAAACTACAGCAATCAAAATATTACAAAATGCTTTATCTGGAGAAATGGCATGTCAGCTCAGTTTGATCATGTATCAGTACTTAAAAAATCGAATGTGTATTTTGGCGGGTTATGCATCAGCCATGTGGTGCAATTTGAAGATGGCACTAAAAAAACCTTAGGGGTAATTTTACCTTCAGAAAATGCATTAACTTTTGAAACACATGTGCCTGAGCGTATGGAAATCATCTCAGGTGAATGCCGTGTGCAAATCGCTGACAGCGAAGAAAAAGAACTGTTCCGTGCTGGTCAGTCTTTCTATGTGCCAGGCAATAGCCGTTTCAAAATTGAAACTGATGACGTGCTGGACTATGTTTGCCATTTTGAAGGCTAAACAGACCTACAGATGAGCTGTAGCCGATCAAGAAATTTTTTTCTGAATCGGTTAAACTAAGCTTGATACGGAATCCTGTGAAGTTGGCTTTGCAGGATTTTTCTTTTGCTGCCTATTTCCCAATTTATTTTCGAGGTCGTTCATGGCTAAACCTGAGTATTATTATGGCGTCCATTCAGTAGAATCACTGCTGGAGCTTGAGCCTGAACGTGTCTTGACTCTTTTTACCCTGAAAGGCCGTGATGATCAGCGCCTGAAACGTGTGCTGGAATTGGCTGAGCCTTTTGGCATTAGTGTCCAGCAGGCTAGTCGTGACAAGCTGGAAAAACTGGCTGGTTTGCCTTTTCACCAAGGCGTTGTAGCGGCAGTTCGCCCGCATCCAACCTTAAATGAAAAGGATCTGGAAGATCTATTGAAACAAGATTCTCAAGTACTTCTATTAGCACTCGATCAGGTAACTGATCCACATAACCTGGGTGCTTGTATTCGTACTGCCGCAGCGATGGGTGTAGCGGCTGTGATTGTACCGCGTGACCGTTCAGCAAGCCTGACGCCGACTGCACGTAAAGTGGCAGCAGGTGGTGCAGAAAAAGTGAAGTTTATTCAGGTGACCAATCTGGCGCGTACTTTGGGTCAAATCAAAGATGAATTTAATGTACGTGTGGTTGGTACGATGCTGGATGAAAAAGCTTTACCTATCCAGAAATTTGATTTTACTGGTACAGGTGTATGCGTGGTGATGGGTGCGGAAGATACCGGTTTGCGTCCAATTACCCAAAGCCAATGTGATCAGACGGTTTATATTCCGATGGCAGGAAATCTGCAAAGTCTGAATGTGAGCGTGGCAACAGGGATGGCTCTTTATGAAGCCTGTCGTCAGCGTCAAGCTTAAGTCCTTTTTATTATTTACCTAAATACTGTTAAAGAAGAAGTCTATGTCTCCCCGAACGCAAGGTTATGCCTTTGTCTTAATTACCATGTGTATTTGGGGAGGTTTTACCTTAAGCACGCGCTTAAGTGCCCAGTGGGGGATTAGTGCCTGGGATCTGGTGGGATTACGTTTTCTATTGGCTTTTCTGATTCTGATGCCAGTCCTGATTTATAAAAAGGACACAGCCTTTTTGTGGAGTAAGGAATCCTTTCTCTTAGCCATGATTGGCGGGGTAGGGTATTGCCTGACTGCTTATACTGCTTTCCATTATGCACCTGCAGCTCATGCTGCCGTATTTCTAAATGGCTGTATTCCACTTTGTACCGCAGTGGCTGCTTTTGTGTTATTTAAACAGAGATTTGACCGACATACCTGGATCAGTATGGCGATTATGCTGCTTGCGATTGGCAGTATGAGTTGGCTGATGTTCCGGGAGTCCGGTGTGGCCTTGGGATTAGGCGATCTGCTATTTTTCATCAGTGCAATGTGGTGGGGTGTATTCACTGTACTGCTACGTCAATGGAAGCTATCTGCCTGGCATTCTATGGCCAGTGTAGCGATCTGGTCAGCCATCGTTTATGTGCCAATTTATCTGCTATTCTTCCCCAAACATCTGGATGCTGCTGAACCTTGGCAAATGGCTTCCCAGGTACTCTTTCACGGTGTTTTTGTGGTGATTGTAGCGACACTAACTTATGTGGAAGCGATTAAGCGTTTAGGTGCATTTAAAGCGGGCAGTATCGTGACTCTCGCACCATTTATTGCTGCCATACTGGCTGTGCCGCTTCTAGATGAACCTTTAAGTCTCGCGATTGTTTCTGGTTTGGTAGGTATGGCAATTGGTGCCATACAGCCTTGGCGCTGGCTGATGCATCAAGATAGCTTGAGTCAAAAACTGGAACAACAAAAAAAGCAGTCCTAACAAGGCTGCTTTTTATTTTAGTTTTAAATAGGTTTGGATTAATTATTTTGAGCAGCCATCTGAAGATACTTTTCATGTAATGGTGTGAGATGAGCATAGAGATGTTCTAGCTCACCATCATTCAGTACAATATCATCAGCCATGGCACACTTTTGTTCACGCGGCATTTGTGCGGCAATGATCTTCTGAATTTGCTCTACATTTTGTCCATCGCGCTGTGAAGCCCGTTGAATTTGCAGTTCAATAGCAGCATCAATTAATAACGTATGTTGTGTTAGTTCATGCTGATTTGTTTCAAACAATAAAGGAGAAACTAAAATCGCATAAGGACTTTGTGCTGCATGTAACTGTTGAATAATTGAATTGCGAATAGCAGGGTGGGTGATATTTTCCAGCATTTTTCGTGCTTCTGGAGACTGGAAAATATGTTCGCGCAAAACACGGCGATTCAATGAACCATCCTTGAGTAAAACCCAATCGCCGAAAGCTTCCCGAATTTGCTGTAGGGCTGGTTGACCGATATCAACGACTTCACGGGCGACAATATCTGCATCTACGACAGCAATCCCTTGAGCTTCAAACCATTGGCTGGCAGCAGACTTGCCACTACCAATTCCACCAGTTAAACCGAGTACAAATTTCACTTTACTGACCTAAATAGATTTTCATGATCTGCTCACCCCATAAAAAGGCAATCCAGCCGGCAATGGCAATATAAGGGCCAAAGGCAAAGGGCTGATTTTCTTTACGGACTTTAAGCAGGATAATCCCAATAATCGCGCCCACCAATGATGACAATAATACAATGAGTGGTAGGAGCATAGGCCCCATCCAGGCACCTAAGGCAGCTAGTAATTTGAAATCTCCATAGCCCATACCTTCCTTGCCGGTCACCAGCTTAAACAGATAGTACACCACCCACAAGCATAAGAAGCCAATGATATAGCCCCAGATGGCAGAATCAGGGGTAGTATAAATCGCATAACTATTAATGCCCAGGCCGAGTGCAGCCAGCGGCAAGGTATAGCGATCGGGTAATAACTGGGTATCGAAATCAATAAAGGTGAGGGCAATCAGGACATAGGTAAAAACCAGACCAAACAGCATCTGTATGGTAGGCCCAAATACTGCCACCACTATCAGCGCACAAGCAGCTGTGAGAAGTTCAATAAATGGATAGCGGATACTGATTGGATTCTGACAGTTACCACATTTACCACGTAATAAGATCCAGCTAATCACCGGAATGTTCTGATACCAGCGAATAGGAGTCTGACATTTCGGGCAGGTGGAAACTGGTTTGCTTAAAGTAATTTTGTTCTCATCAATGATGGGCTGGTCTGGATGCAAAAACAGCTGGCAATCTGTACGCCATTCCTGTTCCATCATTTTAGGGGTACGGTAAATGACAACGTTTAAAAAGCTACCAATACAAAGACTAAAAAGCCCAACTGCGAGATAAAGCGCAGTTGGGTTTGAAATAAAATAAGAAATAACATTAATAAACAAAATATTTAACCTGTAAATTAGCCAACCACGGAACCCATTTGGAAAATTGGAAGGTACATTGCGATAACAAGGCCACCAACAAGGACACCAAGAATTGCCATAATCAAGGGTTCCATCATGGAAGTTAAACCGTCGACCGCATTGTCGACTTCGTTTTCATAATGCGTCGCAACTTTATCCAGCATAGCATCCAATGCACCTGATTCTTCACCAATCGCAACCATCTGTACAGCCATAGAAGGAAATTTATCCGTGACACGCATGGCAAATTGAAGCTGTTGACCGGTTGCAACATCTTCCTTGATTTTCAATACGGCCTCTTCATAAACCACATTATTGGTCGCACCAGCTGTAGATTCAAGGGCATCAATTAATGGTACACCGGCAGCAAAAGTCGTCGCTAGGGTACGGCTATAGCGGGCAATAATTGCTTTATAGACCAGATCACCAAAAATGGGAGCTTTAAGTGCAGCTCTATCAAGCAAGTCTCGAAATTTTTTACTACGTTTTTTACTTTCAAGAAATATAGTAATAATAATTCCAATGCCAAGAATAAATAAGAACCAGTATTGCTGGAACCAATTTGACAAGTTAACAACAAACTGCGTAAAGGCTGGTAGGTCTGCACCAAATCCTTGAAAAAGTTCTTGAAATACGGGTACCACTTTCACCATCAAAATAATCGTCACAATAATTGCAACCACAATTACTGATATAGGATATTTCATGGCTTTTTTAATTTTTTGCTTTAACAACTCACTTTTTTCTTTGTAAATCGCGACACGATCCAGCATGGTTTCCAGAGCACCAGATTGCTCGCCAGATTCGACCAAAGAACAGAATAGGTTGTCAAAATATTGTGGGTATTTTCGTAATGCTCCGGCAAAAGTATTCCCCCCTTCAACTTCGCCTTTAATTCCAAGCACAACCTCGCGCATAGATGGATTTTCCAAACCTTCTGCGACAATTTCAAAGCCTTGTACTAAAGGTACCCCGGCTTTCATCATGGTCGCTAACTGACGGGTGAAGATGGTGATATCCAGCGTGGAAACTTTTTTCTTCATCAAACCTTCGAGAATATTTTTTTTCTTTTCTCGAATGGTTTTGATCGTAATGCCTTGTTTGCGCAAGTTCACTTTTGCCAAGGCCATATTTCGTGCCGGCAATTCCCCCTTGATCTTGGCGCCTTTGCGGTCAACCCCTTCATAACTGAAGATCGGTGTCATCTGGCCTTTTTTTACTGCTGCCATAGCTTTATCCTTATTTTATATTCAGCACGATCATTCGCTGGTTACACGATTGACTTCCTGTAAAGAAGTCACCCCCTGCATAACCTTCACTAACCCTGATCGGCGTAAATTGTTAAATCCTGCACGCGCGGAAGCTTCAGCAATTTCAATGGCATTGCCATCTTCCATAATAATTCTTGAAATTTCAGGTGTGACTTTCATGACTTCGTAAATACCGACCCGGCCCTTATACCCTTCACGGCATTCATTACAGCCGACTGGCTCATAAATCTGAAATTCAGGGCTTTGTAAATCTGCTTCGGTAAAGCCCATCTCCAGTAAGCTTTGCTTTGGAATGTCAGCCGGTTTTTTACATTGTGAACACAAGCGACGGGCCAGACGCTGCGCAATCACCAGATTGACTGAAGTCGCGATATTGAAAGAAGGTACGCCCATATTACGTAAACGGGTCAAAGTTTCCGGAGCACTGTTGGTGTGCAGAGTTGACATCACCATATGACCTGTTTGCGCTGCTTTGATTGCAATTTCAGCTGTTTCCAGATCACGGATCTCACCGACCATGACAATATCAGGATCCTGACGCAGAAAGGATTTTAAAGCAGCTGCAAACGTCAGGCCAACTTTATTATTGACGTTCACCTGATTAATCCCTTGCAGGTTAATCTCGACTGGGTCTTCCGCAGTAGAAATATTGGTATCTTCACGATTTAAGATGTTTAAGCCCGTATAAAGGGATACTGTTTTACCGGAACCAGTAGGACCGGTAATCAGTAACATCCCTTGCGGTTTATCTAAGGCTTCCATAAATAATTCTTTCTGCTCAGGTTCATAACCTAAAGCATCAATTCCCAGCATGGCACTAGACGGATCTAAAATACGTAGAACCAGTTTTTCGCCAAACAGGGTAGGGAGCGAGTTAACACGGAAGTCGATGGCTTTGTTTTTTGAGAGCTTTAATTTAATACGGCCGTCTTGAGGCACGCGTTTCTCAGAAATGTCCATCTGCGACATGACTTTCAAACGCGACGCCAAACGGTTTGCCAGTTGTAGGGGCGGGGTTGCAATCTGACGTAAAACCCCATCGACACGATAGCGCACCCGATACATTTTTTCATAAGGTTCAAAATGGAGATCCGAAGCGCCCATACGAATAGCATCAATCAGTAACTTATTAATATATTTAACAATAGGGGCTTCTTCACCCTTGTCTTTTTCGTCTTCTTCTTGAGTCGGATCGGCTGTATCGACATTTACATCCAGATCGAAATCATCATCAAAATCAAAAGTACTTTCTTCAGTAAAGTTTTGCTCAATCAGTTTTTCGAGTTTATTGTGTTCAACAATAACAGTTTCAATATTCAGTTTGGTTGCAAAGCGGATGGCATCCGTTGCTTCGATATTGGTCGGATTGCTCGTGGCGACATAAAGAATATTGGCGTTTTTATAAATTGGCAGAATTCGATGCTTGGTGATCAGCTTTTCATCAATATCTTCACGCAGGATTTGTCCCGGATCATAAGCACCAATATCAAATAGAGGCTCACCAAATTCTACTGAGATCGTTTCAGCAATGGTAGTAGGGGAAAGATTATGATGACTGACCAAATAGGCCACGATATCTGTTTTTTCCTGTTTGGCATTGGCTAAAGCAGTCCGCATATCTTCAGCTGATAATACCCCTTCATCGACCAGGCGACGAATAAACCCCGTAAATCTTGGTGACCCCTGCAATGCTGTCATGCTTCAAATGCCTATCAATTCAATTTTTTTAATTTGCTATTCTAAAATTATACGTTTGTTATACAAAAATACCATAGCTGAGAATGCTGCAATCTTCCTGATATTCAGTAAAAGCTTGAACTGGTCGGAAGAACCGGGCATTTTTTTCAGTGATAACAAAAAATAACCATTTTGAATAGTCTAAACTGAGAAATAGGATGAATAAAACTATTCTTTAAATTTTACAATTCCGTGTAGAATGTGCCCAATTCAAGATATGTCAGTGAAATAGGTTATTTATGTCGGTTTCGACGATTACCCCTTGGGTGGTGGGCAACTGGAAAATGAATCCAATGCAGGCAGATGCCCAAGCTTTGGTTCAGAATTTAAAAGACTTGCTTGAGTCTGCACCAGTTTCAACAGAGAAATGTCATTTGGGTGTGGCGCCGACAACCCTTGCCTTAACTCAAATTCAAACTGCATTTGCTTCTGCTAATCGCCCTGTATATACCGTAGCACAAGATGTATCACGTATTGCAGGGACAGGCGCTTATACTGGGGAAGTGAGTGCTGAATTATTGGCTGATAGCCAGATTCACTATGTATTGATTGGGCACTCTGAACGTCGTGAAATTTTTGCTGAAAGTTCACAGATTTTAAATACTAAAATCAAGAATGCCTTAAATGCCGGTTTAACCGTAATTTACTGTGTGGGCGAAAGTCTGGAACAGCGTGAAGCAGGGCAGGCAGAAGCGGTGGTTCTCCAACAGATTTGCGATATCGCGACTGTGGTAGAAGATGAACAGTGGAAAAATATTGTGATAGCCTATGAGCCAATCTGGGCCATTGGTACCGGTAAAACAGCTTCTCCAGAAGATGCGCAGGCCATGCATGCCCAGATCCGTCAGGGTTTGAGCCAGATTACAGGTTATGCTGCGACTATGGCAATCTTATATGGTGGTAGTGTAAAACCGGAAAATGCAGTAGAGTTAGCAGCCTGCCCTGACATTAACGGGGCATTGGTGGGTGGTGCATCACTCAATGCTGAGTCGTTCCATCAAATTGCTCAAGCATTTGCAAATACACAATAATTAGGAGTTCAGCATGCAAACTTTTGTGCTGGTAGTGCATATTATCTTAGCGATTTTGATGATTGTCTTGATTTTGGTTCAGCATGGTAAAGGTGCGGATGCAGGTGCATCATTTGGCGGCGGCGGTGCGGCAACGATCTTTGGTGCCTCAGGTTCGGGTAATTTCATGACCCGTTTGACGGCAGTTTTTACCGCATTGTTCTTTGTGACCAGTATTACTTTGGCGATTCTTGCCAAGAAACAAACCACGAATGCGTACAGTTTATCGTCAATTCAATCAGCACCAACTGCGCCTGCGCAACCGGTTGAAACTTCACCAACTGCACCACAAACGACCGAATAATTTTAATTAAACCTTTCTTTTTTTCAGTGATGCGACTAGAATGCGTCACAGCTGCGGTGGTGGTGGAATTGGTAGACACGCTACCTTGAGGTGGTAGTGCTTTCGGGCGTGGGGGTTCAAGTCCCCCCTTCCGCACCAACTTATAATCCAGAATATAAGTTGGTGTATGCAGCTAAAAAAAACTTCTGTTGATGCGGGATGGAGCAGTCTGGTAGCTCGTCGGGCTCATAACCCGAAGGTCGTTGGTTCAAATCCAGCTCCCGCTACCAATCAATCCTTTTTTAAAGACGCAAACTTTTAAAAGGCAGCTTAAATCTGATTTAAGTTGAGAAGAATTATTTGCATGTTGTTGCGGGGTGGAGCAGTCTGGTAGCTCGTCGGGCTCATAACCCGAAGGTCGTTGGTTCAAATCCAGCCCCCGCTACCAATCCTTTAAAGCTGCAAACTTTAAAGGCAGTTTAGTGTAAAATATTAAGCTGAATGTTATTTGTATGCTGATGCGGGATGGAGCAGTCTGGTAGCTCGTCGGGCTCATAACCCGAAGGTCGTTGGTTCAAATCCAGCTCCCGCTACCAATTTTTCAGTAACAGATAACAAATATGCAGAATGATGTGGTTGTGATTGAAAAGTTCGCATCTTTTGTATATAATTTTTGCACGTTGATGCGGGATGGAGCAGTCTGGTAGCTCGTCGGGCTCATAACCCGAAGGTCGTTGGTTCAAATCCAGCTCCCGCTACCAAGTTTCTTAAAAGAGGCTCACAACTATGGTGGGCCTTTTTGCACAGTGGGATTTGAAAAAAGTTCAAATTGTGCATTAATTGGGGCGATTTACGCCCTTTTTTATTGGCTATCGTGTAGTGTCGACAATATTTGGTCAAATCTCCATGTTTCACTACTACTATAGTTTGTATTGGTTTGTAGTGGTCAAATAGATCATAAAATCGCACCAGATGACGAGAGTAAATGAAGCTATCAAATAAAACTCAAGCACTTCAGGACTTGATTGCACCAGCAGTTGAAGCCTGTGATGTAAATCTGTGGGGGATTGAATTCCTGCCACAAGGCAAACGTTCATTATTACGGATCTATATCGACAAACCGGTCGATGAAAATGCAGCACCTGTTGTCAATGAAGATGGCGAAGAAGAGCAGGGTCGTGGTATTGGGGTTCAGGACTGTGTACGTGTCACACAGCAAGTCGGCGCGATCCTGGATGTACATGATCCAATCTCAGGTGAATATTCGCTTGAAGTGTCTTCACCAGGTTGGGATCGTCCATTCTTCCAGCTGGAGCAGATGGCTCATTATATCGGACAAACGGTTGCGCTGCGTTTGATCAGTGCCGTCGATAACCGTCGTAAATTCCAGGCAAAACTGGTTGCAGTCGACCTTGAAAATGAAATGATTCAGGTTGAAGTAGAAAAGCAACAGATTTTGGATATCGACAGTCACAATATCGATAAAGCAAACTTGGTCTATCAAGATTAATTCAATTAATAAGAATCTGAACGAATAGGTGACTTATGGCACGTGAAATTCTTACCGTCGTTGAAACGGTTAGTAACGAAAAAGGTGTAAGTCGTGAAGCAATTTTTGAAGCGCTAGAACAAGCTTTGGTTGCAGCGACTAAGAAGAAATTCTACGAGGGGACTCACTCGGAAGAAGCTCGTCTTCGTGTAGAAATTGACCGTAAAACTGGTGATTATCGTACTTTCCGTCAATGGGAAGTAGTGGCTGATGAAGATCATGAAATGCCTGCTTGTCAGGATGCGATCTCTGATGTGGATCCGGCACAATGGTCGATTGGCGATATCCGTGAACTGGAAGTAGAATCAATCGATTTCGGTCGTATTGCTGCCCAGATCGCGAAACAGGTAATTGTACAGAAGATCCGTGAAGCAGAACGTGCACTGGTTGCCGATGCTTATGAATCTAAAGTCGGTGAGCTGATCTACGGTGAAGTGAAAAAACAAACCAAAGATGGTTTTATCATTGACTTGGGTGACAACGCAGAAGCGTATCTGGCACGCGAAGAGATGATTCCGAAGGAAATCCTTCGTCCGAAACAACGCGTAAATGCGATTCTATATAGCGTTAACCGTGAAGGCCGTGGTGCACAATTATTGTTGTCACGTGCTAAACCGGAAATGCTGATCGCATTGATGAAAAAAGAAATTCCTGAAATTTCTGAAGAAATCATTGAAATTAAGGCCGCAGCTCGTCAACCGGGTGTTCGTGCTAAAATTGCAGTGAAAACCAACGACCACCGTATTGACCCGGTGGGTGCTTGTATTGGTATGCGTGGTACACGTATCCAGGCTGTACAGCAAGAGCTCAATGGCGAGCGTATTGATGTGGTGGTTTGGTCGGATGATCCTGCGCAATATATCGCAAGTGCATTAGAACCAGCAGATGTATCTAGTATTGTCATCGATGAAGATGCACGTACTGCAGACATCATTTTCGCGACTAGTGATCAGCTAGCTCGCGCAATTGGTTCACAAGGTCAAAACGTTCGTCTGGCATCTGAACTGACTGGCTATAAGCTGGACATGATGCTGGAAGAAGAGTACTACGCACGTCAGCAAAGCGAAGCACAAAAATATCTGGACATGTTTGTTACACGTCTGGATATTGCTGAAGATTTGGCGATGGCGTTGGTAGAAATGGGCTTCACCTCGCTTGAAGAAATTGCTTACGTACCGCCAGAAACGTTTGATGAAATCGAACTGGATGCGGAACTGGTTGAACTACTGCAAAGCCGTGCGAAAGAAATTGCACTTGCTGATGCATTACAACAGCAAGAAAACGTACAAGCGCCAAGTGAAGAACTTGTTGCAATGGAAGGCATGACAGCAGAGATCGCGCAAGCTCTCGCAGCTCGTGGTGTGGTAACCGTAGATGACTTAGCTGACCAAGCGACTGATGATATCGAAGATATCGAAGGTCTCGGTGCTGAGAAGGCCGGTCAACTTATTATGAAAGCGCGCGAATCATGGTTTAACTAGGAGGTAGTATATGACGGACAAGTCGATTAAAGAGTTAGCACTCAGCGTGGGTCGCCATGTTGATAAGCTCCTAGAGCAGGTTCGTGAGGCAGGTTTACCACAGCGTAAAGCTGACGATATTATTACCACCGAACAACAAGATCGCTTAATGAATCATGTGAAAAAGACACAAGGTTCAGATGGCCATGCAGGACAAATCACGTTGAAACGTAAAACGACCAGTACTGCTAAAGTGGCAAGTACTTCAGGTAAGGCGAAAACGATTAATGTAGAAGTTCGCAAGAAACATACATTCGTTAAGCCAGACCCGGAACAAATTAAAGCAGAAGCTTTAGCGAAGGCTCAAGCTGAACAGCAAGCGAAAGCAGAAGCTGAACAGAAGCCAGCACCAGCTAAAAAACCTGCTGATGCACCTAAATCAGGTACAAACAATGCAAGCAAAGCACTAGAAGCAATGCGTGCAGCTCAGAAACAAGAAACTGAGAAACAGGAAACACCTAAAGCCGCTGTTGTGGTAAAACGCAAATCAACTAACAAGCCGATTGTGAAAGCAGCGGTTAAACAAGTTGAAACAGCAGAACAGAAAAAAGCGCGTGAAGCTCAAGCCGCTCAATTAAAAGCAGCTGAAGAAGCAGCACGTCGCAAGGCAGCTGAAGAAGCACAACAACGTACCCTTGAGCAAATGCGCAAGATGGCATCGAAGTATTCTTCTGAAGATACCACTGCAACCATTCGTGTGATTGATGATTCTCCACTTGCTGCTGGTCTGGTTGGCCAGGCATATGAAGACTCATTTGCGAAAGAAGACCGCGAAATTAAACGTGGTACTAACACTTCAAATACACGTTCACCGAAAAAAGGTGGTCGTCGTGGTGAAGAGCAGTCTTTCCGTGATAACTCACACAAACGTGGTTTGAAATCTAGCCAAGCGAACAAGCATGGTTTTGAAAAACCAGTGAAAAAACAGGTTTATGACGTTGAAATCGGTGAAACGATTGTCGTTGCTGACCTGGCTGCGAAAATGGCGGTTAAGGTTCGTGAAGTCATCAAGTCACTGATGAAAATGGGTGAACTGGTTACTCAAAACCAGGCAATCGATCAGGAAATCGCGGCACTTGTGGTTGAAGAAATGGGTCATAACCCAGTACTGGTTTCTGAAACTGCAGTCGAAGATAACCTGCTTGAACAGGCTGAAGAAGCACGTGGTGCGCAAACTACTCGTGCGCCAGTTGTTACGATCATGGGTCACGTTGACCATGGTAAAACATCGCTTCTAGACCGTATCCGTCGTGCCAAAGTGGCGCAAGGCGAAGCAGGTGGTATTACCCAGCATATCGGTGCTTACCATGTAACGACTGATAAAGGTATTATCACATTCCTTGATACTCCGGGACACGCAGCGTTTACTGCAATGCGTTCACGTGGTGCCAAAGCGACTGATATCGTAGTTCTGGTTGTTGCAGCAGATGATGGCGTGATGCCACAAACTGCAGAAGCAATCGATCACGCACGTGCAGCGGGTACACCGATCATTGTTGCAATCAACAAGATGGATAAAGACTCAGCTGATCCAGATCGTGTACTGAACGAATTGACCACCAAAGAAATCGTACCTGAAGAATGGGGCGGTGACGTTCCTGTAGCGAAAGTATCTGCACATACTGGTGCCGGTATTGATGAACTTCTTGACCTGATTTTAATTCAGTCTGAATTGCTTGAATTGAAGGCGTCTGAAGAAGGTGCGGCACAAGGTGTTGTGATTGAAGCGCGTGTTGATAAAGGCCGCGGTGCAGTGACTTCTATTCTGGTTCAAAACGGTACGCTGAAAGTGGGTGACCTGGTACTTGCTGGTTCATCTTATGGCCGCGTTCGTGCCATGACCGATGAAAACGGTAAACGTATCAAGTCTGCAGGTCCTTCGATTCCAGTTGAAATTCTGGGTCTTCCAGAAGCGCCGATGGCAGGTGACGAAGTTCTTGTTGTGAATGACGAGAAGAAAGCACGTGAAGTTGCCGATGCGCGTATGGATCGTGAACGTCAAAAACGTCTTGAACGTCAATCTGCAATGCGTCTTGAAAACATCATGGCGTCTATGGGCAAAAAAGATGTGCCGATCGTCAATGTGGTATTAAAAACTGATGTACGCGGTACATTGGAAGCGCTGCATGTTGCATTGGCTGAGCTTTCAACGGATGAAGTAAAAGTACGTATCATCGGTTCTGGTGTTGGTGCGATTACTGAATCTGACGTCACACTTGCTGAATCTTCAGAAGCGGTTCTTCTTGGCTTTAACGTACGTGCCGACAATACTGCACGTCAAAAAGCAGATGCAGACAGTATCGACATTCGTTACTACTCAGTGATCTATCAATTGATTGATGACGTGAAAGCAGCGATGAGCGGTAAACTTGCTCCTGAACACCGTGAAACGATCTTGGGTGTTGCTCAAGTGCGTGAAGTGTTCCACTCAAGCAAATTCGGTGCTGCAGCAGGCTGTATGGTGCTTGAAGGTGTATTACACCGTAATAAACCGATTCGCGTATTACGTGATGACGTGGTGATCTTCCAAGGCGAGCTAGAATCTCTTCGTCGCTACAAAGAAGTGGTGGAAGAAGTTCGTGCCGGTATGGAATGTGGTCTTGCGGTGAAAGGCTATAAAGACATCAAACCTCTCGATAAGATCGAAGTGTATGATGTGCAATTGATTAAACGGAGTCTTTAATGGCGGGTAGTCAACGTCTGAAGCGTATGGCGGATACGGTACAACGTGAGTTGTCTGAACTGATCCGTCAAGAGCTGAAAGATCCACGTCTGGGTGGTCTGGTGACCATCTCAGCCGTGAAGGTGAGCCCAGACTTAGGATATGCAGAAGTTTATGTCACAGTAATGGGTCGTGAACTTGGTGATGAGCAAAGTGAAGCGGCAAATAAAGAAACACTCGATGTCCTGAATAAGGCATCCGGGTTCCTGCGCCATGAACTGAGCCGTCGGATCAAGACACGTATTACACCTCGTCTACGTTTCCATTACGACAAAACCAATGCATATGGTAACTATATGTTTGGTCTGATTGCTGAAGCAGTGAAGGATTTACCTCCTGCTGACGACAAGAAAGATGAAGAATAAGCTTTTATAAAGCGCAATAAAAAAGCCACCTTAGGGTGGCTTTTTTATTGCTGAACTTTTAAGTAGAACTGGCTAACTATTACTTTGAATCCTGGTCATTCATTTTCTTTTCATAAAATGCACGACGGCGGGTTTTCTGCCAAGGCAATGGACGTTCTAGTGTTTCTGGCACTTCACCACTCATCGAGCGCAAACGTAAATGCAAGGCCGCTTGCGCCATCAGGTTGGCAGATACCGGTGCAGTAATGAAGGCAAACAGGGTAATCAGTACTTCAGCAAAACCTAAACGACCATAGATAGCCGAAAAAATAATAGAAGCGATCAGAAAGCTTCCTAGACCTAAGGTACTGGATTTGGTCGGTGCATGCAGACGCATAAACAGGTCAGGTAGACGTATCATCCCAATGCCGCCCACCAGCATAAAGAAAGCGCCAATCAATAAAAAAATCGAAACTAGTATTTCTAAAATCAGAGGCATTTAAAAACTCCTAGTCGATGACATGGCCAGTGGTGAAATAGCGGGCAAGGGCAGCGGTAGAAACAAAGCCCAGCATGGCCACCAGTAGGGCACCTTCAAACATGAAAGTGCTGCTCCAGTAGATTCCCAGAATCACCACCAGACAGGTTGCATTTAAAAATAGGGTATCCAGTGCCAGCAGACGGTCAACGATTGATGGGCCCATAACCAGCCGGATCAGACACAGTAACATGGAGATCGTGACAGCACCCAGACAAATCAGCAATGCATATGGCAGAATGGTCATGCTTCAGCTCCTGATTGTGCGCTAAAAATTTTAATCAATGGTTGTTCATAGCGCTGTTTAATAGTTTCAATTTCGGCCTCTTCATCATCCGTACTTAAAGCATGCACAAGAATATCGCCCCGGTCCTGATCAATCCCCGCAGAGACTGTACCTGGTGTTGTGGTAATAATCATTGCCAGCAACGTATTTACTTCTTCATGCTCGGTATCTAGAGGAACACGAAACCATTTTGGATGCAGATTTTTAGTTGGCCCTAGCACCAGAATCGCGACTTTAATATTGGCGACAATGATGTCCCAAACAACGACCCAGAATAAGCGCATCGCTGGGATCCATCGGATATTCGGTGTGTAATCAATAAAAGGAGCGACCATTCGCGGAATCAAGATGGCCAGAAATATTGCCATAAGGAGTGTGCCGGCTTCCATATTATGGGCCAGCATGACCCAGCTCATCGCCACAATTACTGACACGAAAGGATGAGGGAACCAGCGTTGAAGTAATGATTCAGCCATTAAAGTCCCTCCGCCGGTTTAAGTTGATTGTCGTCGTATTTGTTCTGTTCAATATACTGTTTATCAATCTGACGCTGTTTAAATTCAGAAATATGATCGCCATTTAAGGTATTTTCTGAAATGACATAAGGAATCAGATGTGCATTTGGATCAGGCGTTTCACCACCGTATTTAGTTTCTGGTAAATAACCCGGATCAAATGGCTGTACACTGATGAACTTACCTTCAGCATCACGTTTTAATAATGCTGCTTCATAAATCGGATTGGTCTTAATCTGTGCTGCGGTCTGATAATTATATTGATAAATCGGTGCAGCAAAAACAACATAGGCTGTCAGACTGAGCAATAACAGATAAATGACCCGGTCATTTCGTGCCGGTGCCTTGCTGGGTAAGGCTTCATATTTGCTGAATTCTTCAGAATTTTCATCCTGTTCCGGTCGGCTTGAACGCCAGAACAGAATAAAACCGACCCGGGTAAAAGCTAGAATACTCAGTAAGCTGACCAGTAGAACCGTAAAGATAATCAGCATTTGATGCTCAGACTGTCCTGAAGCTTGCAGGATAAACACTTTACCGAAGAAGCCACTGAAAGGTGGCAAGCCGGCCATCATCAAGGCAATGATGAAATACACAATAGAAACCAAAGTATTCTGTTTCATCTGTGGTGCAATTTTAAAGTGATCTTTAAATTCACCGCGTTGTGAAGTAATCCAGCCACACAGGATATAAAAGGCTGCGCCAATCAGGGTACTGTGCACCATATAGTACAAGGCACCTGCCCAAGCCTGGGTACTGTTCATGGCAATCGCAATCAGAATGGTGCCGACTGAAGACAGGATCATAAAGCCGACAAAACGGCGTAGACGTTCAGTCCCAATGGCACCGAATGCACCATAGAGTGATGTAATCACACCAATGGCCAGCAGACAGTTCATCAGGATCTGATGGCTGTATTCATCATCAAATACGGTGCCATTGACCCGGATAATTGCGTAGATCCCGACTTTGGTCATGATGGTAAACAGGGCAGCCACCGGAGTAGTTGCAACAGCATACGTTTTAGGAAGCCACAGGCCTACCGGTAACATGGCAGCCTTGATCCCGAACACCACAAATAGCATCAGTCCGCCTGCAACGGCAAGCTTATGTTCGTCACCTGCCAGAGTTGGCATCAGACGAGCAACATCAGCCATATTCAGGCTGCCGACACTGCCATAAATCATGCCGAGCCCGATCAGGAACATGGCAGAAGCGAGCAGGTTAATAGCCACATAATGTACACCGAGCTGGAAGCGTGCCTTGCCTTGCCCATGCAAAAGTAGAACATAGGATGCCATTAACAGGATCTCGAAGAACACGAACAGGTTAAACAAGTCACCGGTCAGGAAGGCACCACTAAGCCCCATTAACAGAAAATGGACCATGGCGTGGAAATAGCGCCCGCGAATATCCCATTCTTTGCTGGCATACCAAACGATTGGCAAAGCGAGTGTATAGGTCAGTACCAGCATCAAGGCAGAGAGCTGGTCCAGGACCAGCACAATACCAAAAGGGGCGGCCCATTCACTTAAAGTGTAGACACTAATTTGCCCTTGGCTGCTATTGATCAGATAGCCAATCGCCATAATCAAACCCAATAGGGTCGAAATATGACTCACGCCACGACGCCAAGGCTGACGCCAGTCGGTAATCAGAGAACCGGAACCTGGGTTACCTAACAGTACTAAAATAAAGGCAGTAAACGCCGGTAAAAGAATACTGAAAATAGGGGTGTGTTGATTCAAGAAGTTGAGAAGATCAGTCATTACGGCTCATCCTCACGTGGGTCATGTTGCGGTATCTCTTCTTTGGAATCAACGTGGTCTGTTCCTGATTCATAACGGCTACGTAAGGCCAGCTGTACAATAAAGGCGGTGGTAGCAAAACCGATTACAATGGCGGTCAGCACTAGCGCCTGAGGTAAAGGATCGGTGACCTGCGTGGCTTCGGTAAGCACTGCAGGCGAATTCATCTGAATACGGCCCATGGCAAATAAAAACAGGTTCACTGCATAACCAATCATGGCCAGTCCAAGGACGACCGGAAAGGTACGTGCCCGCAGAATCAGATAGATCCCGGTGGCAGTGAGTAGGCCAATTGCTGAGGCTAATAAAAGTTCTAAACTAATCATTCTATTATCCTCTTGGTACTGGGCCAGTCATACTTGAGTGACGGGAGTCACCCAGAACGGAAATCATCAGCATGGTCGCCCCGACTACGGTGACATAGACACCGACATCAAATAGCGCGGCAGAAGCCAGATGCATATCGCCAAGTAATGGTGGATGAACATGAATATGGGCACTGGTCAGGAAAGGACGTGACCAGAACCAGGCTGCGATGCCAGTCAGGCCAGCAATAGTCAGGCCGACGCCAATCCAGATTTCATAGAGACGTCCAGATTTAGCTCCCAGCATTTTTTCTGCATGATCCTGACCAATGGCAACGTATTGAATGATCAAAGCCAATGAGGTGACCAGACCGGCAATAAAACCGCCACCCGGAAGATTATGGCCGCGCATAAAGATATATAGGCTAACCACCAAGGCTACCGGTAAAATCCACGATGCGGTAATACGTAGCATCAAAGGGGAGGGGTTAAAACGGTAAGTCAGGCCTTGGGTAATGGTGGTGCCATGGGCACGCATACCGTCCATCAGACTCAGTACCCCAATGGCAGCAATCCCGAGTACGGTAATCTCGCCGAAGGTATCGAAACCACGGAAATCGACCAGAATTACGTTGACGACATTTGTGCCGCCACCAAGCGGAATCGATTGTTGGATGAAGAACCAGGAAATTGAATTATGGTCACGCGTCATAACTAGCCAGGCAACTGTTGCAATTCCTAGACCCCCGCAGACCGCAATCACTGCATCTCGCCAGCGTCGGGTCGGGCTGGATTCATAAGGTGTGAGTTGTGGCAGGAGTGACAGGCTCATCAGTAACAGAACAGTTGTTACTACATCGACTGTAATCTGGGTCAAAGCCAGATCGGGTGCTGAAAAACCAATGAAAACCATGGTGACGACCAGACCGACCGCACCGCTGATCAGGATGGCTTTAATCCGTTCATGATGGAACCACAGCATCATCCAGCAGGCTGAGAACAGCAGTAACCATAGAACGATGGCAAGCACTGGAGCATGGGTCAGTTCGCGGCTACCGGTGTCGATCCCATTGACGACGAGTGGATAGCCCACCAGACCAATGGTAAACAGCACCGTCCACAAAATATAACTTTGCAGTTTGCCATTTTCAGTCGCACGGCGGAAACGTCTTGAATTCAGTAATAGATTTTTCAGGAACAGATCAAACAGTACACGACCCTGCAGTTTGCCGAGTTTTGGATCCAGATCAATTTCCCGAATTGCACCGCCTTTGGCCAGTGCAAAATAGAAAATTGCACCGCCGAATATCGCAATAATACTCATCACCAAAGGCAGATTAATACCGTGCCAAAGGGCGAGGTGAGTACCTTCAAAGGCGAAATTCTGGGTTGACGCTTGTGTAGTGCTATTTACAATCTTTTCGACCAGTAATCCTGGTAACAAACCAACTGCAATACACAGGAAAGCTAATAAAATAGCTGGTGCACGCATACCGAATGGCGGCTCATGCGCATCTTTATTTGGGACTTGCTGACCTAAGGGGCCATCAAAAAATACGCCATGTACCAGACGAATCGAATAGGCGACAGCGAAAATCCCGGCCAATGTTCCTGCAATGGCTGCACCCACCATGACTGGGCCACTTAAGTTTGCGACCAGTTCGGTAAAGAACATTTCCTTGGACAAGAAACCATTGGTGAATGGAATACCTGCCATGGAGGCAGCGGTGATCATGGTCAGTGTTGCGGTGAAAGGCAGCATTTGCCAAAGACCAGACAATTTTCGCAGATCCCGGGTACCGGATTCATGATCAATGATCCCGGCAATCATGAACAGGGCAGCTTTAAAGGTTGCATGGTTAATGATATGGAAAATTGCTGCTGCGACGGCTAGTGGTGAGCCAATACCCAGCAGACACATGATTAGGCCCAAGTGGCTAATAGTTGAATAGGCCAACAGACCTTTCAGATCTTCTTTAAAGATGGCAAAGAACGCTGCCACACACAGGGTAAATAACCCGATAAAAGTAACAATATTATGGAACAGTGCCGCGCCTGCAAAAATCGGCAATAAACGTGCGACTAAAAACAGGCCCGCTTTGACCATGGTGGCAGAGTGCAGATAGGCAGACACCGGCGTCGGTGCTGCCATGGCATTTGGTAACCAGAAGTGAAACGGGAACTGCGCACTTTTGGTAAAAGCACCGAGTAAAATTAATAATAATGTCGGTACAAATAGGGCATGTGCCTGAATCTGTTCGCCCATCATCAGGATCTGGTCAATCTGATAGGTACCCGTCATCTGTCCGAGCAGAATAAAACCACCCAGCATAGATAAGCCGCCCATGCCGGTAATGGTTAGAGCCATGCGTGAGCCGCGTTGGGCCGCTTCGTAATTGCTCCAGTAACCAACCAGCAGGAAGGAAGAAATACTGGTGAGTTCCCAGAAAATCAGGAGAATCAGAAGATTATTAGACAAGGAAATGCCGAGCATCGCTGCCATAAACAGCATCAGCAGGAAATAGAGTTTACTCAGGGAGTTTTTAGGACTGAGATAGTAATAGGCATAGATATAAATCAGGGTACCAATTCCACTAATCAGCAGAGCAAACAGCATGCCCAAAGCATCCAGCCGGAAACTGAAGTCGATTCCAAGCTGGGGTAGCCAGGACCAGGTCTGGGTAATTACCGTTCCATTAAATACAGCAGGCGCCTGACTCAACAGTAATAAGAAACTGCTGAGGCTGACGGCAATTGCTCCTAAAGCCGTTACCCCGCGTGAAAATTGCTTCAGCCACGAGACAAGGGTTGTGCCTAATACTAACGGTAACAATATAATAATTGGCAGCACACTCGTATCCATTGTCGTGATATAGGTTAAGGTCAACCTAGGGTGAATCTTTATCTTTCAAGGATTACAGGACCGCAAAGAGCGACCCAAAACTTCTCGATCTTGAAAGCCAGAATGATATTCAAACAGAATAAAACAGTTGTATTGCGCAACTTATAAACGATAGCAAATTCCGATTTTACAACGAAAATTGCAAGTAAAACCGATCATATTACAGGATAACCACAACATCAATGTTTTTATGTAGAACTTGTAGATTATACGTAAGCTTGGTTTTGATATGGGGTGCATGGTTGAACATCTCGTACAAATTTGACCGAAAATAAAGATCAAACTCCCTGCATTTATTGATAAAAATTTATAACTTCTTGATCAGAAATGCAGAAAATCAAAACCTATTCTTGCATCCTGATTTTAATTTTTAAATTGCATTATCGTTTCAGCACTAGTTAAGAAGATTGAGGCAGGCTTTGTGAATTATCCTGACTCAACAGTTGTAAAAGTTCTTGCTGCTGTTCTGTGCTTAGCTGTTCCTGAATCAGTTGCAAAACAGACTGAGCCGTCAAGTTGACTATTTCTGGTTCCTGAAGTGCATCTTCAACTTTTTCTATATCTGAATGATTTTGCCTCATCTCAAGCGGCAACTCTGCATAAAAATGATCATACTGAACCTGCATTGGATTTAGATGGATAGGATGCAGCTGTTTATTTTCCAGTTTTAAACACTGAAAATCCTGAGCCTGTTCCAGCAATTCCGGCCGGTTTCCAGTCACAATAATCTGCAAGTTAGGAAATGCCTGATGCAGACGCGGTAAAATGACGGCGGCCATGTCCTGATCCAGTTGATGATCAATTTCATCAATCAGTAAAATGCCAGTACCTTCCTGACAGGGAAATAAGCTGTGCGGATTAAGCAGACAAAGGCGCCGTACAACATCTCCCACCAGTGCAATCCAGTTCCGGATACTGCTCGACAACTGCTGAAAGCTAAAGGTGTGATCCTGATAACGCACCATCAATTGCAGCTTGGGCTGGTAGTCCAGATAAATCTGGCTAAGTTCTGGTAGTACAATGGATAAAGCTTCACGCAAGGCAGTCAGGCTCGGTGTATGCATATGTGCTTTAGCTTTTTCAATTTGTTGGACCAGCTGATCTGCCTGTATATCATCCGATTGCTGTAGCGCCTGATCTAGAATCTGGTCAATGATCTTGGCACTTTGTGCATTTTCGATATCACTGATTTCACGAAACCATTCAAAGAAACGTGCAAAAGTCGTAAAAGGGATAGCAGTAATTTCATAGGCATGCGCAGTCTGAAAAATGGCCTGATTATTTTTGCTGAGTAAATTGATTTCATTGACGAAGCGTTCAGCCGGATAATAGGCGACCATAGGCAGACCGAGCAAAGGGTCATGTTGTCTTGCCTTTTGATAGAGATTCACCATGGCATCGAGTTGCTGGGTTTCCGCTTTGGCAAAGCCAATGCCCTGACTATTTAAGGTTTTATATAACTGCCAGGAACAGGATTGGGCAGGGGCTGCTTCTCCCTGTGCTGATTCAGGTAATGGTCCCAAATCATCAGGAAAACGCACCTGGATATCAATTTTGGATTGCAGACGATTTTGCAGGATATCCTGATCCAGCATACTTAAACCTGCGGTACGCAAGTCGCGAAAACGTGCAGAAAACCAGGTCAAAGCCTGATAACTCAAGCGCAGCAAGGTGGTTTTACCGGAACCCTGATCACCCAGAATTAAAGTCACAGGTGTTTTTTGCAGATCAAAATCGAGCTGAATATTAGAAAAGTGCAGAGCATGTTTGAGTTGTATTTTTTCGATGTGCATGGATCACCTGTGCCGTGATTTTTACATCTATGTTTTACCTTAGCCAACGGCTTGGCGCAGTGACTGTGGCATCCTGATTTTCAGTTGTTGAATGAGGTCATAAATGTGATGAATATTTAAGCTTACTTTAGCACGAGTACAGGCCACGTAAAGCAGACGTAACTCTTCGTCACTAATTTTATGGTCTTTCTCATTCAGCTTGAACTGGTAGTCATCTTCAATATGCACACGATCCCATTCCAGACCTTTGGCCTTATGCGCGGTAGAGATGATGTAGTCCGCTTGTCCGATTGGGGTGATTTTGGCGAGGGCAGTTTTCAGGGGATCAGTGCCATGTTCATCGACCAGTTTGACTAAAGGCTTGATATCACTGCCTTCATTGGTCTCACAGTATTCGTGTACATCATGCCAGGAATTAAACCAGGCCAGTTCAGGTACATCAACCACACGTTTGCCCTGTTTCAGCATCGCAGCGGCATCAACAAAACGGTTTAATTTGACATGATCGGCTTGCAGGCTGACTTTATCGCCACGTACTAAACCGGCAAGTAATAGTTCCATAGCACGCGCATTGGTCCGGCATAGAATCGCATCGCGTAATTTAGTGTGCGGTTTATTGACGACTTTGGAGTTTAAGTGCGGATTACCGAGTAGGGGCACGGTTTCATTCAATGCTCCCAAAATCGCATTGGCATTTAACGCAATTTCAGGCCCGAAACGGAATGAAGTGGTCAGACGAGATTCGGGTAGCGGCAGCTGCTGCATGGCATTCACTGCGCCACGCCAGGCATAAATCTGCTGATGCGCATCGCCGACATAGATGACCTGAGTGCTACGCTGTTTCAGCAAAATTCCTAGCATCAGTGGGTCGGCATCCTGTGCTTCATCAAACAGCACATAGTCGGCAGGAATATTGGGCTCAGACAATGCCCAAAGTTTCAGGTAAATATCATGCCCAATCCCGGCCTGATGATTGGGATCAATTGACTCTAACCAACGCCGTTCAACTGCTGGATAAAGTTTCTTTTGCAATGCTTCAATATCATCTGGGTGTAGCCAGCTCGGTGCCTGAATATGTCGCGGGGCGGGATATTGCGAACTGGTTGAGCAGAAATAGCCAACTGCATTCGCGACCAGACTGGCCAGACGCGAAGGCATCAGTACATATTTTTCATAACGTCCGCCCATCATCCGGCGCAAGGTCATCGGTTCAAGGCGATATTCTTTGGCAATAAAGCTTGGACTTAAACGCGGTAGGCGTAGTTTATCCGTGACTCCACGTGGAACACTGCGAAAAGCCAGGGAGTGGAAAGTACGGCAGTCCACACCCCGATGAAACTTGTTTTGTGCTTCTGAGGCAATGGATTTATTAAACGCCAGATACATGCCGCGCCGTTCCGGCATGGCATCACTGATCATTTGCAGGGTCGTAGTTTTACCTGTGCCCGCATAGGCAATGACTTTAAAAGATTTTCCCAGACGTGCGTTATCAATGGCAGTGGCCTGCTCATAGGTCGCTTTGGGTTTTTGCAGATCAGACACAGGTAGATTCATTCACGACTTAATGTTGACGATTGGCTTTTTCAACCAGACCGGATAGACCCTGACGGCGTGCCAGTTCATTCAGGACCAGTTGTGGATCAAGGTCAAAATAACCAAGCATGACAATGGTATGGAACCACAGATCAGCTACTTCATAGATCAGGTCATTCTTGTTGTCTTCAGAGGCTTCAGTTTTGAAATCTTTAGCCGCGATCACGGTTTCAAAGCTTTCTTCACCGACTTTTTCCAGAATCTTGTTTAAACCTTTATGGTACAGCTTGGCCACATAAGAGGATTCCGGATCAGCTTTCTTACGCTCTGCCATCATCTCGCCCAAGTATGATAATACTTCAACCTGTTCAGACTGAGCAGTTGAGGCATTCATAGCAAGGGTATGTGGATTTGTTGATTTTTCACCATAGATTGCTGCTGGATCTTTAATTTGTGCATCCACAATTTCCCAGCCATTCGGTGTCAGTTTACGATAGAAACATGATTCACGGCCGGTATGGCAGGCAATACCACCATGCTGTTCAATCTGTAAAATAATCACGTCCGCATCACAGTCCAGACGGATTTCATGCACAGTCTGGAAATGACCAGATTCTTCACCCTTATGCCATAACTTGTTACGTGAACGGGAGAAATATACCGCCTGATTTTTTTCAGCAGTTAAAGCCAGCGCTTCACGATTCATCCAGGCGACCATCAATACACGACCAGTTTGATGGTGCTGGGCAATGGCAGGGATCAGACCTTGTTCGTTAAATTTTACTTCATCGAGCCATTGCACGTTGTTCATAAGGGTTTCCATTAATTGAATCAGAATATAAAAAGATGGATAGGAAATATCCGTCCATAGTGTACGTGATCTCGTCGCATTTGCGGCAAAAATCTGTACCTGAAAAGACAGGATGTGTCGTTAGGCACATTCAGATTATAAACCTGAGCGGTTGAATCTCTAAAGTGCAGAAATAAAATAGCCGCCCTTAGGCGGCCGAAATATTCTTGAAGAAATTACCAATGCTCGCCCGGGAAGATCCGCGCATAGGCCTTTTGCACCCAGTTCAGTTTTTGCGGCTGACCCACTGATGCTGAAGAGCTTGGGAACAGGTTATAACCGATCGACATCAGGACATTGTTGATGTCTGGTGCAATCGCATAGGTAATCGAAGCCAGACGTCCCAAATTGGTTGCGACTTTCTTCGGACGTTTCACAATCGCATAAGCAACCAGTTCAGCTGCCTGTTCCGGAGACAGGGTAGGCACATATTTATAGATCTTGGTCGGTGCGATCATTGGTGTACGAACCAAAGGCATATAAATTGAAGTGATTGCAACTTTATGTGAATGGACTTCTGCAGACAGACAGCGGCTGAAAGCATCCAGTGCCGCTTTAGATGCGACATAAGCCGAGAAGCGGGTGGCGTTCGCCAATACACCAATCGAGCTGATATTAATGATATGACCTGCACGGCGAATCATCATTTGCGGCAGGATATTCATCACCAGGCGCACTGCACCAAAATAATTTAGCTGCATGGTACGTTCAAAATCATGAAAACGATCCACTGATTCATGCACTGCACGGCGAATCGAGCGGCCCGCATTGTTAATCAGGATATCGATATGGTCGACTGAAGCAATAATCTGTTTGGACACTTCATCAATGGATTCCATATTGTTGAGATCACATGGAAATACCGAAGCTTTACCGCCTTTGGATTCAATTTCTTTTTTTACTTGTTCTAGGGTGTCTTTGGTACGCGCGACCAGTAAAACATGTGCGCCAGCATCTGCCAGCTGATGTGCCGTCGTTAAACCTATACCACTGGATGCGCCTGTAATAAGGACAGTTTTACCTGCAATACGTTTTTCCAATTGTTTCTGTAGTCTAGTTTTCACGTTTGTTATCCCTAATTTGAAGACTGCGTTCAAATTATTTTTATTAAAAAATCAAAGATGGCTCTAACAGAGATAAGAGCGAAGATGAGTACTAATATGATAACTAATTATTTAAGAAAATCTATACATTAAATTATTGAAAATAAAATAAAAATTAGAGTAATTGCTCTATTTGTGTTCGCCGTTTCAATTGATTTTTATCATGAAAATAAATCACAAAGCAAGTGATTGTATTCAAAAAAATAAATAAAAAAACTCCAGCATTTTTGCTGGAGTTTTCTGCTTTAAAATGGCGCTTAAACTGCTGCGAGAGACTGTTCCAGATCCGCAATCAGGTCATCAATATGTTCAATCCCGATCGATAAACGAACCATATCTTCACTCACACCTGCTGATTTAAGCTCTTCAGGATTGAGCTGGCGGTGGGTGGTCGTTGCCGGGTGGCAGGCCAGACTCTTCGCATCCCCAATATTTACCAGACGGGTGAACAGTTGCAGGGCATCAATAAAACGGGCACCGCCTTCACGGCCACCTTCTACACCAAAAGTCAGAATGGCAGACGGTTTACCTTTCACATATTTTTGTGCCAAAGCATGCTGCGGATGATCTTTCAGCCCGGCATAATTGACCCATTTTACTTTCGGATGCTGCTGCAAATATTCTGCAACCTTCAGCGCATTTTCGGTATGACGTTCCATACGCAGGCTCAAAGTTTCCAAGCCTTGCAGAATTAAAAATACATTTTGCGGGCTGATCGCTGCCCCGGTATTACGCAGAGGTACGACACGAGCACGCGCGATATACGCCGCTTCACCTAAAGCTTCAATATAATTCACACCATGATAACTCGGATCAGGTGTATTCAGAGCAGGGAAACGCTCGGCATGTTGACCCCATGGGAACTTGCCACTATCCACGATAATGCCGCCAATCGAATTACCATGACCGCCAATGTATTTGGTGAGTGAATGCACCACGATGTCGGCACCGAAATCAAAAGATTTCTGTAGGACTGGTGTCGCTACAGTATTGTCGACGATGACTGGTACGCCATATTCATGCGCAATCTTGGAAATCGCTTCGAGGTCAATAATATTGCCCAGTGGGTTTCCAATTGATTCCACAAAAACCAGTTTGGTTTTGTCATCAATCAGATTACGTAGAGCTTCCGGATCTTGATAATCAAAGAAGCGAACTTCGATCCCTTGTTTAGGCAGCGTATGCGCAAACAGGTTATAAGTGCCACCATATAAAGTGGACACCGAAGCAATATTGTCACCCGCTTCAGCAATGGTCTGAATCGCATAGGTAATCGCAGCCATACCCGAAGCCAATGCCAGCGCACCAATCCCGCCTTCCAGAGCTGCAATACGTTGTTCTAGCACCGCTGTGGTAGGGTTCATAATGCGGGTATAAATATTGCCCTGAACTTTCAGGTCAAACAGATCGGCACCGTGCTGAGTATTGTCAAAGGCATATGAGGTGGTTTGATAAATTGGCACTGCCACAGCTTTAGTAGTAGGTTCCGGGCTATAGCCTGCGTGAATCGCTAAAGTTTCTGCTTTATGAGTCATGATCGTTGGTCTTCTTGTGTTTTTAGCTGTAATGAAACTGCTCAAATATTAGCACTTGAAATATGAAGAAAAGTGCATATTTATTCAAATGAATATCTTAATTAACGATATAGCATCAATAAAATAATGCAAGTTTAGGTGTTAGAAATGCTGTTTGAAAAATAAACAGGATTAAACTTGTAACAAGGCATTAACTTCACGTGAATGGCTTATGTTTTGAAGACTTTCTGCGTATAATAGCCGATTATTTTTTCGCTCATGATTGAGCAGGGGGAGTTTGTTTCTTCCCCCATTTGGTTTTTCAATTGAGGAGTCCTACGTGGCCCAATATATTTATACGATGAACCGAGTGTCCAAGATGGTTCCGCCAAAGCGCGAAATCCTCAAGGATATCTCCTTATCATTTTTCCCAGGCGCAAAAATTGGTGTGCTTGGTCTGAACGGTGCAGGTAAATCTACTTTGCTTCGTATTATGGCGGGCGTAGATAAAGATTTCTCTGGTGAAGCACGTGCGCAACCGGGTATCAAAATTGGTTACCTCGAGCAAGAACCACCACTTGATCCAACCAAAGACGTTCGTGGCAACGTTGAAGACGGCGTACGTGAAGCACTTGATGCATTAGAGCGCCTTGATCAGGTATTTGCAGACTATGCAGATCCAGATGCAGACTTCGATGCACTAGCAAAAGAGCAGGAAAAACTGGAAGCAATTATCCAGACTTGGGATGCGCATAACCTGAATAACCAGCTGGAACAGGCTGCAGCAGCATTAAATCTGCCTGCATGGGATGCAGATGTAACCATGCTTTCAGGTGGTGAACGCCGTCGTGTTGCATTGTGCCGTTTACTGCTGTCTAAACCAGACATGCTGCTTCTCGACGAACCAACTAACCACTTGGATGCAGAGTCTGTATCTTGGCTGGAACGCTTCCTGAAAGACTTCCCGGGCACCATCGTAGCGATTACGCACGACCGTTACTTCCTTGATAACGTGGCCGAGTGGATTCTGGAGCTTGACCGTGGACATGGTATTCCTTACCAAGGTAACTATTCTTCTTGGCTGGAACAGAAAAATGCGCGTTTAGAACAAGAGAACAAGCAGGAAGAATCGTTTGCTAAAGCATTGAAAAAAGAACTTGAATGGGTTCGTTCAAATGCGAAAGGCCAGCAGAAGAAAAACAAAGCACGTATGGAGCGTTTCGAAGAGCTTAACTCTCGTGAATTCCAGCAACGTAACGAAACATCTGAAATCTATATTCCACCTGGTCCGCGTCTGGGCAACAAGGTGGTTGAAGTTGAAGGGATTAGCAAATCGTTTGGTGACAAACTGCTGTATAAAGACTTGTCTTTCACAGTACCACCAACAGCGATTGTCGGTATCGTAGGTCCAAACGGTGCAGGTAAAACTACATTGTTCCGTATGATGACGGGCGAACAGCAACCCGATACTGGTACAGTGACTTTGGGTGATTCTGTAAAAGTTGCTTATGTGGGTCAGATTCGTGACACCCTGGATGACAATAAAACCGTTTGGGAAGAAGTGTCTGGCGGTCTGGATATCCTGAAAGTGGGTGATTACGAAATTGCATCTCGTGCTTATATTGGGCGCTTTAACTTTAAAGGCCAAGATCAGCAAAAACGTGTAGGTGAATTGTCAGGTGGTGAGCGTAACCGTTTACAACTTGCGAAAATCCTGCAACAAGGTGCGAACGTAATCCTGCTCGATGAACCATCAAACGACTTGGACGTAGAAACTTTACGTGCGTTAGAAGATGCGATTTTGGTCTTCCCGGGCTGTGTGATGGTGGTATCGCATGACCGTTGGTTCCTGGACCGTATTGCGACTCACATCTTGTCATTTGAAGATGAGACTCCAGAATTCTTCACCGGTAACTATACCGAGTTTGAAGAGTATCGCCGTAAGAAATATGGCGATGATCTGGCAGCGAAGCGTCAGAAATATCGCAAAATTGGTGCTTAATCAAAGCGCATAAAAAAACCAGCTTTCGGGCTGGTTTTTTTCTTTAATATTGGACACTCATTTGGCTATAAGTATTTGATAACAGTTGTGCAGCTTTTAAATGACCTTGCTGTTTAGCCTTATTCAGCCATTCCTCAGCATGAAAATAATTCTGATCTAAACCTAGACTACCTTTAAGAAAGTGTTTACCCAGTCTATATTGCGCTTCGGCGTGACCACGTGTTGCTGCACTTAAGTAGTTCCAGAAAGCATTGCGTTGATAATTTTCTTGCTGCTCTAGCTGCGTAATTTGAAATTGTTCAGCTTGGCGTTGCTTTAAAATATGGCAAAGCTTTTCAAACTGTACAGCTTCCAGATAATAGGTGTCTGCTTCAGAAATATAATTTTCCATTTCTGAACCTGTTGGCTCATCATGAGAAAACAGAAAATGTATGACTTTTTTAAGTTTAAGCATTTTTATTCCTCACCTTTGCCATTATTAACAATTAATTAAACTATCCACTAAAGACTACAATATAAAGCGGTTTTATTTCGGTAATGAATTACATGCTTTTAGTCTCATGTTGATATTTTTGTGTATTTAATGAGCAAAAACAAGCAGTAGAAATAAAAAAACTTCATTTTAAAAGTGAAGCAAATTGGAAGAAATATAAATTTGTTGTTCTAGTCGACATTTTGATATTAGGGGTTAGAAGATTTAGTTTTACTAATAAAAAAATCTTGCATAAACATGCAAGATTTTTCGGCTTTGAAAATGAGTGAACTCTAGAAATCAGATTTCCCACTCATGATTGCATTCACGGCATTTCCATTTCTTTTGGCTTTGCATGAAAGCCTGCATGGAAATTTTAAAATCAGGCAAATCTTTATAGAACATGAAGCCTGCGATCAGACAGATAATAAACACGATCACAGTAGCGGTCTGTAAAGTCGTACCTGCACCATCTCCAAAAATCCACATCGCGATGCTAATGATGACCAGCAGCAATAATACAAACAGGGCAGGCACCAGCATGATCAGGCTTTTAGGCACGACTGGGCGCGCCGCCGGTTGACCTGGCTGAGCAACGGGCATGATTTTTGGGCTTTGACATTTAGGGCAACGATATTGCATTACTACTCCAAAATTCTAAATTACTGATTATTTTATCGGAAGATACGCAAAAACCGAAATACCGCCAATATAAAACAGACAGACAATAAAAAACCCAAGTCACAATGCTTGGGTTTTTTATTAAGATGTTGCCATCTTGAATATGGCGTCCCTACGGGGATTCGAACCCCGGTTACCGCCGTGAAAGGGCGATGTCCTAGGCCTCTAGACGATAGGGACAAATGAGGCAAATACACAGGTAAAGCAAGACTTATTTGGTGGAGTCAAGGAGGATCGAACTCCTGACCTCTACAATGCCATTGTAGCGCTCTACCAACTGAGCTATGACCCCAGTCTGTGTGAGCGCTATATTATGGATATAACGCTTAGACGTCAACTAAAAAATAAATTAAGCTTGATCAACTGCTTCATTTTTCGGCAGTTTCAGACTCTCATTCAGTTTTTCCCAAGCTTTTACTTCTTTCTTGCTAGGAGCACCGACCACTTCCAGCGCGTGGCGCAGACGGGCAAAAGTTAGATCCGGACCAATAGTGACCATGGTCTGCATGACTGGGGTAGAAGCGGTTGAACCGGCAATCGCAATAAAGAACGCTGGCATAAAGTCACGTAATTTAATGCTCATCTGATTCGCCAGATCCATCAACGTTTGGCTAACAGTGTCATTGTTCCAGGTGAACAGGCTTTCTAGACGCCAGATCGCAAATTGCAGGCTTTGACGCACTTGTTCTTCAGAAAGTTTTTTGCTTTCGAACTGTTCTTTAGTCAAAGTCGGGAAATGGTTGAAATAGTGCGCTGACCAGTTCACTGCTTCAGACAGCAGATTGATCCGTGGTTGAATTGCAGCAGCGATTTCTTCCAGTTTGGCACGGTCTGCTTTCCAAGCCAGTAAGGTATCTAACAGTTCAGCAGGAGAGAGAGCTTTAATCCATTGGCCATTTAACCAGTTGAGTTTCTCAATATCGAAGATAGGACCACCCAGAGAGACACGGTTAATGTCAAAGTGTTCAATCATTTCAGCCAAAGTGAATTTTTCACGCTCATCTGGCATTGACCAGCCCATACGGCCTAGATAGTTCAGCAATGCTTCTGGCAATACGCCGATATCTTTGTAGTAGTTAATTGAGGTCGGGTTCTTACGTTTAGACAGTTTTGATTTGTCTGGGTTACGCAGTAGAGGCATGTGGCACAGGACTGGCATGTCCCAACCAAAGTATTTGTACAGCAACTGATGTTTCGGTGCAGATGGAATCCATTCTTCACCACGAATCACATGCGTAATTTGCATCAGGTGATCATCAACCACGTTTGCCAAATGGTAAGTTGGCAGACCATCCGTTTTTAGCAGAATTTGCATGTCGACTTGCGCCCATGGAATTTCTACTTCACCACGGAGCATGTCATTAAAGGTACATACCCCTTCAGTCGGCACTTTCATACGGATCACGTGCGGTTCACCAGCTGCCAGACGACGTGCCACTTCTTCTTTAGACAGTTTTAGACCGCGGCCATCATAGCGTGGAGTTTCGCCACGAGCCTGCTGTTCAGCACGCATTTCATCCAGTTCTTGCGCTGTTGCGAAGCAGTAGAAGGCATGACCTTTATCTACCAGTTCTTCTGCGTATTTTTTATAGATGCTCATGCGTTCTGACTGACGGTACGGTGCATGTGGACCACTGACATCTGGACCTTCTGACCAGTTCAGGCCTAACCAGCGTAGGGAGTCCAGAATCATTTTTTCAGATTCAGGAGTAGAACGCAGCTGATCCGTATCTTCAATACGAAGAATGAATTCGCCACCGTGCTGTTTGGCAAAACACAGGTTGAACAGGGCAATATAGGCAGTTCCCACATGCGGGAAACCGGTAGGAGAAGGTGCAATACGAGTACGAACAGTCATAACCGGATCTAATCTTAAATATAAAATTGCAGCTATTATAACGAAAAAGCCACATCACTTAATGCTTTATTCAACATTGAATGATGCGGCTTTTCAGGATGAGCAAAATATAACGAATGTGGAGAACTAAAACTAAGTCTTATGAATTGCTCGGAGAAAAGATACTTTGCACAAAGCGGGTAAAGCGCAAGTTTTGAGCTGCAAAAAAGCTTTGAGTCGGATTTGATTTGAACGCAGTCAGCGCTTTAAGTTCATCCTCAGTATGAAAAGCATTTTTATCAGCTTTATGTTGCTGAATTGCTTTTTCAATTGGTGAGGTTTTCACTTCAATTGCACTTACAGAGGCTTTAGGTAGCTCTGTTTTCACAACTACGGCATGGCCAAGTTGAATCGAGAACAGCGTGATAAGACTTAGGATGCTGGCTGTAAATATTTTAAATTTCATATCCAAACTTCCTCCTTGGCTTTGGTTAATCTTGTTTTGTTAAAAATGTTGTTATAATACTGGCTACAATCTAATCACATTCAGATATGAAAAAGTAGAACCAAGTCACATTTTTTACAAAAAACTAATATTTCTCTGTGGAAAATTACTAAATCTCAGGATTTCCACATTTAAGTTGCCTATTTGTAACAGATAACTGTGTAGAGATCGTGAAGAACTGTTTTATATTGTAGCAGGATATTAAATTTTTAGGGGAAAATGTATCCGAAATGAATTGTGAGCATATATATCAAAAATAGAATATGATTGGATAAAATATTATAAACACATGATTGTTAAGTAATTTTTTTGTTTATATAGTGCTGAGTAAATTAGCAATGAGTGCCCATCATGAAAAAGATAATAACTTCTACTATCTCCAAGTGAAAGAGGACTCCACCCGTCAGTCAGGGTGGAGGTGAATTTCACAAATTTCAACCTTGTTGATTCTGAATATATTGTTTGATTATTTCCAAAGGCGCACCACCACAAGACCCTGCAAAATATGATCTTGACCATAAAACAGGTTTTGTATAATTCCCTCTCAAGTCTAAAAACTCATTTCGCATTCTTCTACTTGTTACAGACTTTAAATTATTAACCAATTTGCTTAACTGTACCGTTGGTGGATACTGAATAAGCATGTGAACATGGTCGGATTCACCATTACATTCCTTTAATTCAGCATCAAAATCTTTACATATTTCAGTTGCACACTCATTGAAATATTTATGATGCAACTCACCTAGTATTTTTTTTCGATATTTCGTTATAAAAACTAAATGAACATGAAGATTAAAGGCTGAATGTCGGTTTTTATATATCTCACTCATTGAAAAAATATACCTAAAATGTTAGAATCAGCACCATATTACCAGATACACACTCATTAATGAAAATCAATAAAGCGTATAAATTTAGGCTTGAGCCTAATGTCGAGCAAGAGGTTATTTTAAATAATCTCGTTGGCTCTGCACGCTTTGTTTGGAATCAAATATTAGCAATTTCATTTGAAATGTTTGCTCAAAATAAACACATTAATGCGGTGAATCTAGTAAAAAAGATAACAGCACTGAAAAAGAATCCTCAGTTTAGCTTTTTAGATGGAAATTCAAATGCTGTGTCACTTCAACAAAAAGTTCGTGATCTTGCATCAGCATGGGGGAAGTTTTTCAACCCTAAAGAACATGCTCGACTAAAAGAAAAAAAGCGCAAACCTAAGAAACCTAAATTTTTTAAATTGGCTGATGGTACTGAGGTTCAGTTGCGCCCACTTATGCCTAGATTTAAGAAAAAATCAGACGGTTATGATTCCATTCGCCTTGTACAATTCGATAAATACTGTTGGGTTAAAGGAAATAAACTCAAACTCCCTAATGGCGTAGGTGTTATTAAATTCAGGAAGTCGCAAGAGATTCTAGGCACAATAAAAAATGTGACGATCAGTAAGGTGTCAGGACGTTGGTACGTTTCATTCTGTACTGAAACAGAACTTACTGAAATGCCGATCCACCCATCAAAATCAGCGATTGGTGTTGATCTTGGTGTTAAGAAATTAATCACTACCTCAAATGGTCAGGTCTTTGACCCGATCAATAGCTTTAAAACCAATCAGATTAAATTAGCTAGACTTCAACGGAAGCAGAGAAAGAAAGTTAAATTTAGTCAAAATTGGAAAAAACTGAATTTTAAAATCAATAAACTACATCATCACATTGCCAATATTCGTCATGACTACTTGCAAAAAATCACTACAACGCTCAGCAAAAACCACGCAATGATTGCTGTTGAGGATTTAAAAGTAGCAAATATGTCGAAGTCAGCAAGTGGCACAATCGAAAATCAAGGAAAGAATGTAAAAGCTAAGTCAGGCTTAAACAAATCAATCCTAGATCAAGGTTGGGGCATGCTCGTTAGTATGTTGGAATATAAGCAACAATGGCGAGGTGGATTACTTGTAAAAGTTGATCCGAAGTACACAAGTCAAACCTGCTGTGAATGTGGTCATGTAGCAAAAGAAAACCGACAAACTCAAGCTAAATTTGAGTGTGTCGGATGCGGTTATGTTGCGAATGCGGATTTAAACGCATCTCGTAATATATTGTCGGCAGGACATGCCGTTTTGTCTGTGGAGGGTGGATGCGGTAAAGGTCGCCCTAAGAAGCAGAAAGCAAGCGAAATCCGTGAGGAAGTCGCCTAAGAGCTTTGCTTTTAGAATCCCCCACTTGAGTGAAAACGAAAGTGGTGGGAGTATGTCAATTATATTCACCAAAAGGGCAGGAGCTGGCAGCGAAATATTACTTCCGTCCACGTGATGCTAAAGCAGCAGCAAAATATGCGGCGCAATTCCCAAAAATCCAGACTTTTACCATTGATAAAGTCTTTGGCGGCTGGGCAAAAGCGCAGAAAACCCATTTTGTGAATGGAGCCATCTACGATCAAATCTCTGCGGAAAACCGTAAATAATTCTAATTACTGAACCATAAGTAGAAAGCGGATAATTTATTATCCGTTTTTTTTATATCTAAAGCATAAAATGCTATAAAAATAGAATAAGCCTTTAATTTAGATATTTTTATTATATAAAACATGAAATTAAAACAAAAAATAACTAAATATTACCCTGTATGCACTTTGTTTGCTCAATTGCGAAAAATAATTTTATTTCATATAGTTATATCTAATGAAGATAATCTCCCGATGCTCTTATGAAAACTCAATTAAAATCACTGGTTAGTGCTGCCTTATTGGCAACAGGTCTGACATTTACTGCAACTGCGAGCCAAGCCGCGGATCGTGAATTCCTGAACGTTTCTTATGATGCGACCCGTGAATTCTATGACGAATTCAACAAATCTTTTGGTGCCTACTGGAAAAAACGAACCGGTATTGATGTGAACTTTAAACAGTCTCACGGCGGTTCAGGTAAACAGGCCCGTTCTGTGGTTGACGGTTTAAAAGGTGATGTGGTGACCTTGGCATTGGCAAACGATATTGAAGAGATCGTAAGATCTGGTCAGATCCAGCCAGGCTGGCAAAAAGAGTTCCCGCACAATTCTGCACCTTATACTTCAACGATTGTCTTCATGGTACGTAAGGATAACCCCAAAGGAATTAAAGACTGGAAAGATCTGACTAAACCGGGTGTAGAAATTATTACACCAAATCCGAAAACTGGTGGCTTGCCACGTTGGGTTTATCTGTCAGCTTGGGGTTATGCAGAGAAACAGCCGGGTGGTAGCAAAGCCAAAGCCCAAGAATTTGTCGGCAAGCTTTATAAAAACGTCAAAGTGATGGACTCTGCTGCACGTGCATCGATGACCACATTTGCTGAACGTAATATTGGTGATGTGTTGTTAACTTGGGAAAATGAAGCCCTAGTAACACAAAAAACTCTCGGTAAAAATAAGTTTGATATCGTTTATCCATCTTTGACCATTCTGACTGAACCCTCTGTAGCCATCGTAGATCGTACCGTAGATAAAAATGGCAATAAATGGTTAGCTAAAGGTTATATCAACTATCTTTACTCTCCACTTGGTCAGGACATGGCAGCACGACATTTCTACCGTCCACGTAATGAGAAAGTATTAGCCAAATATTCATCACAGTTCCCAAAAATTAAAACCTTTACCATTGATGAAGTATTCGGTGGCTGGGCCAATGCACAGAAAACTCACTTTGTGAATGGCGCAATCTTCGACCAGATCTATAACTCGAAGCGTTAATCTGTTGATTAGAAAATAAATTTAAAATATAAAAAAGCTTCCTCGATGGAGGCTTTTTTATCGGCTGTCGAAAAATAAAAACGGTTTTCTCTATAGAAATTAATATTTATCTACAAAAAGTCGTTTGGAGCTTTAGCTAAACAGAGTGATAATGTGCAGTTAAATTTTTCGCCCTATTGATTGAGTTTTTATGTCACATATTTCTGTATTACTTCACGAAACGATTGATGCCTTACTGGCTGGTCGCAATACGGGAATTTATGTGGATGGAACCTTTGGTCGCGGTGGGCATACACGTTTATTACTTTCCAAATTAGATGAAAATGCACGCGTCTATGCTTTCGATAAAGACCCGCAAGCATTGGCTGTTGCCGCAGAACTGGAACAGGGAGATTCACGTTTTAAAATTATCCATGCCAGCTTCGCTGATTTAAAACAGGCATTAGCTGAGCAGGGTATTGAAAGTGTAGATGGTGTGATGGCTGACTTAGGGGTGTCTTCACCGCAGCTGGATCAGGCAGAACGCGGTTTCAGCTTTATGAAAGATGGCCCGCTGGATATGCGTATGGACAACTCGCAAGGTCCGACTGCAGCAGAATGGCTGGTGGATATTGAAGAAGAAGCACTGGCCAATGTGATTTTTCAGTATGGTGAAGAGCGTTATAGTCGTCGTATAGCCAAAGCGATCAAGGCTGCCGGATATATTGATACCACAGCCAAACTGGCGGAAATTGTGAAAGTTGCCCATCCAAAATGGGAAAAAAATAAACATGCTGCCACCCGAACTTTCCAGGCAATTCGTATTGCTATTAATAAAGAATTAGAAGATATTGAAACTTTCCTCCCTCAAGCGGTTGAGATTTTAAAACCAGAGGGACGTTTGGCTGTGATCAGCTTCCATTCACTGGAAGATCGGTTGATTAAGCAGTTTATTCAAAAAGAATCAACGCTTGAAGAAGATTCAGGCTGGGGAATGCCGCAACAACAAAAGGATACGCGACGTTTAAAGAAAATCGCCCGGGTCAAGGCAAGTGATGAGGAAGTTAAAGCCAATCCTCGTTCACGTAGCGCATGGCTGCGCGTGGCAGAACGTTTAGCTTAATAGGCACATCATGAAAACTGAAGTGGTTGATAAAAAAACAGAAAAGTTATGGCTGAAAAAAGTCATTGTTTACCTCATATTAATGTTGATGGTCTTCATCAGTGCGGTATTTGTCGTCTTCCAAGTCTTTGAATACCGTCAGGATAACCGCAAACTGAGCACCTATCTGCGTGAACGGGATGATTTGAATGCAGAGTGGGGACGTTTGCTGATTGAACAGCAGACCTTTGGTGCGACCGCGCAGATTGGTACCCGTGCAGTGACTCAGTTAAGGATGTATTCACCCCCGATTTCACAGAGTGTCGTGATTTCCTTACCACAACCTTCAGATGAGAAAAAATAAGGCTAGCGCTCGAACATGGTAGACAAGAGAAAGAAGCAACCGGTACGTAAAAAGCAGTCCGTCACCGAGAAAAATGCCTTAAATGTTTATATCAACCGTTTTTACATCATGTGGGCCGTGGTGCTGCTGTGTTTTGTGACACTGATCGGCCGAGCTTTCTATGTGCAGATTATCAATAAAGACTTTCTGCAAAATAAAGCCAATGCCAATATTCTGCGAACCAATACCATCAAGGCCATGCGTGGCGTAATTTATGATCGTAATGGTATTCCGCTGGCGATCAGTACGCCGATTATGAAAATCGTGATTGACCCACGTGACTATTTTGATAATAAAAAACTCTATGATGAAACCATGCTGGCACTACAGAAAGAGCCGAATAGCCGTAAACTAAAACGCCAGCTCCCAGATAAAAACCTGAATCTGGATGAGCTGGCTGATGCAGTGGGTATGGATCGTGCTGAATTGCGCAAAAAGATGGAAGAGCGTCCACGTTCACGTTATCTGATCCTGAAAAAAGAAGTGCCGCCACAACAGGCGGAACTGATCATGAAGCGTAATTTCCAAGGTGTGTATACCGAGAAAAACTATAAGCGCTATTATCCTCAGCCCCAGCCAAACTCCCAGATTATTGGTCTGACCAATAGTGAGGGAATTGGGATCGAAGGTCTGGAGATGCAGCTGAATACCCGTCTTGCCGGTCAGGATGGTGAACAGCAGATTATCCGTGACAAAAAAGGCAACCGCGTTAAAGAACCGGAAGTGATTAAAGAAGTTGAGCCAGGTGAAAACATTACCCTGAGTATCGACTCACGTTTACAGTACATTATGTATCGTGAACTCACTGCAGCAGGCGTCGCCAATAATGCCCGCTCCGCAACAGCGATTGCAGTTGATGTCAAAACCGGTGAAATTCTGGCAATGTCTTCTTGGCCATCTTATAACCCGAATGACAAGAATGGCTTATTAAATAAAGACGCAATGCGTAACCGTGGCGCTGTCGATTCCTTCGAGCCGGGTTCAACCATGAAGCCGCTAACTGTGGCGATGGCTCTAGAGAGCGGGAAATATACGGCCAATTCGGTCATCAATACGAGTCCAGGTAGTATGCGGGTCGGAAACCACACTATTCGTGATACGCATAACTATGGTCAGTTGACATTGGGTGGGATTATCCAGAAATCATCAAACGTCGGTGTAGCTAAATTAGCTTTGTCACTGCCGTATGAAACTTTACCGACTTTCTATAAACGTCTTGGTTTTGGTCAGCGTTCCGCAGTGAAATTTCCGGGTGAAAGTTCTGGTCTGATTCTGCCGCCAAGTAAATGGAATGTGTCTGAAGTAGCAACCATGGCTTATGGTTATGGTCTGAATGCGACTGTGCTGCAACTGGCTGATGCCTATGCCATGCTGGCGAACAAAGGTGTGAAATTGCCTTTAAGCCTGTATAAATTAGAAGAACAGCCACAAGGCGAGCAGATGATTGATCCACAAATCGCAGAACAGGTTCTGCTGATGATGGAAACTGCGACGCTGCCTGGTGGTACAGCAACCCGTGCAACCGTACCTGGTTATCGTGTTGCAGGTAAAACGGGTACTGCGCATAAATTGCGTGCCGACCGTAAAGGCTATTCAACCAGTGAATACCGTGCTTTATTTGCTGGTGTAGCACCCGTGAGTGATCCGCGTATTGCTATGGTGGTGGTCGTGGAAAATCCGCAAGGGTCTTATTATGGTGGTACGGTATCTGCACCTGTCTTTGCCCGTGTGATGCAGGAATCTTTACGCCTGCTAAATGTCCCGTTGGACAAACCTTTAGAATCTCCCAAAGTCCAGTAAATAGGTGATCAATGTCCATTACATTTCAAGATCTCTACGCCGTTCAAGAACCTGCTGAATGGATGCGACAATCCTTTCAGGGTTTCGAACTGGACAGCCGCAAAGTTAAACTGGGGCAAATTTTTATTGCCCTGACCAGCTTGTCTCAACCTGAAAAAACCGCAGAATATGCCAAAAAAGCCCTGTCATTGGGTGCACTGGCCGTAATTTCAGAACAAGAGCTAGGTGTTACTCCAGCTTTGGTAGTACCCAATGTCCGTCACTTGATGGGCGAGTGGCAAAAGCGCTATCTGCAAGCGACTCAGCCAGTCAAGGCTGCCCGTATTCTGGCCGTAACTGGTACCAATGGTAAAACCACAATTTCCCGTCTGGTTGCTGAGTTGCTGATGCTGCAAGGCAAAGCTTGTGCAGTTATGGGGACTACAGGGAATGGTGTCTTGCCGAATCTGGAAGCCTCTTCTCATACCACACTGGATGCCCTGCAATTGCAAAATGCCTTGCATGCCTATGCACAGGCAGGCGCGGAATTTGCTTCAATTGAAGCGAGTTCGCATGGTCTGGAGCAGGGCCGTCTGAATGGTTGTGCGATTGAAATTGCGGCTTATAGTAATTTAAGTCGTGACCATCTCGACTATCACGGTACGCTGGAAGCTTATGCAGAAGCAAAATCGCGTTTATTCAGCTTTGAATCTCTGAAAGTTGCAGTCATCAATATTGATGACGCACATGCAGAGGTGATGCTGAATACTGCAAAAGCCAATCCGAATCAGCCGAAAATTCTGACTTATTCTTTGTCGCAAGCAGCTGATTATCAGGTTCAGGATATCCAGTACAGTATTTCCGGTGCTGAATTCAAACTGATCACTGCACAAGATATATTTACTGTGCATAGTCCTTTGCTGGGTCATTTTAATATCGAAAATCTGGTTGCCAGCCTGGTTGTGGCAGAGCAAGCCGGTTTTGCATTAGCCGATTTAATTGCAACTGTGCCCGAGCTGAAAGGTGCCCCAGGCCGTATGCAGGTCATTCGTGATGATGAGCGTCTGTTTGTCGTGGATTATGCGCATACTCCGGATGCCCTGACTCAGGTCTTGCTTACGCTGAAGCGCCATGTCAGCCAAAAACTCTGGGTTGCTTTTGGCTGTGGTGGTGACCGTGATCGTGGCAAACGCCCGTTGATGACTCAAGCGGCCCTCGAAGGTGCTGATATTGCAGTGCTGACTTCGGACAATCCACGTACTGAAGATCCAAACCAGATTTTCGCTGACATGAAGCAGGGTATCGATTTTTCAGGCAAAACCTATCATGAAACTCATGACCGTCGTGAAGCAATCCGCTTTGTAGTCGACCAGGCACAGCCAGGTGACATTGTGGTGATTGCCGGTAAGGGACACGAAAATTATCAGGAGATTGATGGGGTGCGACATTGGTTTGATGATGTGGTCGAGGTACAGGCCGCGATTGATGCCCAGCATCACAACCGTGATTTAGCATTTCCAGCGCATTAGGATTTTACATGCATACTTCAACAACAAGTACCGTGCCTCTAGAGCCATGGACAATTGAACAGTTACAGCAAGCCACTCAGGGTTATTGGCTGAATGATAAAAAACCTGAAGGCCAGATTAAGCGGATTTTAACTGATTCCCGTCATGCCGAAGCAGGTGATGCTTTTCTGGCATTGAAAGGTGAGCGTTTTGATGCGCATGACTTTATCGCACAAGTGGCTGAGAAGGGCTGTGGAATCGCGATTGTCAGCCAACCTGTTGACGCAGATATTTGTCAGCTAGTAGTTGAAGATACTCGCCTGGCGCTGGGTCATCTTGGCGCATATCGTCGTCAGCAAAATCCACAGCTCAAAGTCATTGCTTTGACTGGCAGTAGCGGTAAAACCACGACCAAGGAAATGCTGGGCAGTATCCTGTCACGTCTGGCACCGACTTTAGTCACTCGCGGTAACCTGAATAATGATTTGGGTGTCCCAATGATGTTGCTGGAACTGCGTGCTGAACATCAGTATGCGGTGATGGAGCTGGGTGCGAGCCATCAGGGTGAAATTGATTACACTTCCAATCTGGTACAGCCGCATGTGGCCGGTATCATTAATATCGGTACTGCACACTTAGGTGAGTTTGGTGGCCGTGATGGGATTTGTCGCGCTAAATCTGAAATCTATTCACATATTTCTGAAACTTCGATTGTGCCTGCAGCGGATGATTATGCCGAGCAGATTCGTGCAGCCGTCAAAACCGAGAAGACTCTAAGTTTTGGTCAGGGCGGTGATGTCTATGCAACTGACGTAGAACTACATCCGCAATCTGCGACTTTCACGTTAAATACACCACAAGGCACTATAACTGTAAATCTGCCATTTGCTGGTGAACACAATGTGCAGAACGCAACTGCAGCAGTGGCTTTCTCTTTGGCGATTGGTATTAGTCTGGATGATATCGTGGCTGGCCTTGAACAGGCTGTTGGTGCCAAAGGTCGTTTGAACTTTATTCCGCACAAAGATTTTTTATTTATTGATGATACCTACAATGCCAATCCAAGCTCGATGCGTGCAGCGGCTGAAGTTTTAGCGCAGCAGCAGGGTATTCGAGTGATGGTGACCGGTGATATCGGTGAACTGGGTTCATCTGCCGCGATCGAGCATTATAAACTTGGTCGGGATCTGGTATCGGTCAAAGGCATTAATTTTGTGGTGGCTGTGGGTGAATTTGCTCCAGCTGCACAAGAAGGTGCACGTGGTACGCAATATGGTAAGAAGATGCAGGCTTTCCTCAATCAGGAGCAGGCTTTACCATTTTTAATTGATTTGATTGAAACACATCATCCCCAGCCAATGTCTTTTCTATTTAAAGGGTCGCGTTTTACCCATATGGAAACATTAATGGCTGCATTGATGGAGAAACTCTAAATGCTGTTATGGCTATTTGACCAGCTGGCGGGCTTTGATAGCACGTTTCAAGTGGTTCGTTATCTAACTTTACGTGCTTTGCTCAGCGTCTTGACCGCTATGACTATCGGTTTGGTCTTGGGTCCGATCATGATCCGCAAATTGCAGGCACTAAAATATGGTCAGGCAGTAAGTTCGTTTGCTCCTGAGAATCATGCCAAGAAAATGGGTACACCGACCATGGGTGGGGTACTAATCCTGCTCTCAATCGGGATCTCCACCTTACTGTGGGCGGACCTGACGAACCCTTATGTCTGGATCGTGCTCTCGGTGATGGTGATTTTTGGTGCCGTTGGTTGGGCGGATGACTGGATTAAAATCCGTTATAAGGACAATGCCGGTCTACCTGCACGCAAGAAATTCTTCTGGACATCAGTGGGTTCTTTGGGTGCTGGTATTGCACTGTATGTGATCGCACAGCAGCAATCGAATCCGGTTGTGACTGCCAATATGCTGGATGTGCTGATTCCATTCTTTAAGGATCACACCATTCCATTGTCCGTGATTCCGTTGGGAATTGGCTTCATTATTTTCACTTACTTCGTGATTAATGGTGCATCCAATGCCGTAAACCTGACCGATGGTCTGGATGGTCTGGCAATTATGCCAATTGTCCTGGTTGCGGCAGGTTTAGGGGTATTTGCTTATCTGGCAGGCGATGTACGTTTCGCTAACTACTTACATATTCCTTATGTGAAATATTCTTCTGAACTGGTGGTCATCTGTGCTGCGATGATTGGTGCCGGTCTGGCATTCCTCTGGTATAACGCTCATCCAGCCCAAGTGTTTATGGGTGATGTGGGTGCATTATCTTTAGGTGCAATGCTGGGTACAATTGCCGTGATGGTACGTCAGGAAATCGTGTTTGCGATTATGGCAGGTGTATTCCTGGTGGAAGCAATTTCAGTCTTCCTGCAAATCGGTTCATTAAGAATGCGTAATAAACGGGTATTCCTGATGGCGCCGCTGCACCACCATTATGAAAAGAAAGGCTGGCGTGAAACTCAAGTCGTCATCCGTTTCTGGATTATTACGATTATGCTAGTAGTTTTGGGTCTAATGACCTTAAAATTACGCTAAGAAATGCATTTGAAAAAGTCGGCGCATGCCGGCTTTTTTGTTTTGGAGAAATTAAAAAATGAACCTACTGATGTGTCCTGTTTGTCGTGAGCAGTTACGCTTAAATGAACGTACATGGCGCTGTGACAATCAGCATAGCTATGATATAGCCAAGCAGGGTTATGTGAATTTGCATGTGGTGCAGCATAAACATAGTAAAAATCCAGGTGATACGCCTGAATCTGTGCAGGCACGCCGTGCATTTCTGAGTGCAGGCCATTATGCGCCTTTGCAACAGGCTGTGGTCAAGAAAATCCGTGAGCTGCGGATTGAAAATCTGCTCGATATTGGTTGTGGCGAAGGCTATTACACCAATGCCATGCAGGCTGAAGTCATGCAATGTGTCGGCGTAGATATTGCCAAAAATGCAGTTCAGGTTGCAGCTAAACTGAATAAAGAAATTACCTGGGTGGTAGGGACAGGGGCAACCTTGCCGGTATTGGATCAATTCATTGATCTCTGTACCAGCTTATTTAGCCCGATTCCGAAACAGGAAATCTTGCGGGTATTAAAGCCAAAATCTTATTTGATGGTAGTGACGCCTGCACCACAACATTTGTACGCGATGCGTGAAGCCTTATTTGAGGAAGTGAAAGTACACGAGCCACAGAAATTTGTTGAGCAGTTGCAGGATGTATTTAATCTGGTAAGTGAACAGGTGATTGATGCGCCAATGACTTTGCCTCAAGCGGATTTAAAAAACCTGATTGCTATGACTCCCTATGCTTATAAAGCCAAACCTGAACGCCGTTTGGCACTTGAGCAGCAGGATCAATTCGATTTAATGGCCCAATTCCAGATTTATGTATTTCAGAAGAAGTAAATCGGTTATTTAGAAATAAAAAATCCCTCATTATTGAGGGATTTTTTATTGGTTCAGATTATTCAAGTTCTTCAATCAAGTTTTCCAAAGGATCCACCACCCGATTTGGTTGTAGTGGCTGGTCTCTTGGCGCCACTCTTTCATCATCCGGTATGCGGATTTCCTGATCAGGCAAATCTTCAAAATCATTGCTTTGTCGTTTAGGTGCTACAACCGGGGCAGGGCGATATAGAGGCGTCGCTAAAGGTGGAGAAGACGGATCATGCTGTTCCTGCTCACCTTGCACTACTTTATTACGGTTAATAGGTGCTTTAGCATTACGATCCAGGCGAACCCAAGCTTCTGGTGTACCTTTTAAGGCATTACCCATAAAGTCGGTCCAGATTGGTAAGGCTGCCACGCCACCGTATTCACGGCGACCTAAAGTTTTTGGCTGGTCGAAACCGACCCAGGCAACGGTGACCAGCTTGCCATTAAAACCTGCAAACCAGGCATCTTTGGCATCATTGGTGGTACCGGTTTTACCCCCAATATCGCTACGACCAATTCTTAAAGCAGCACGTCCCGTACCATGCTGAATCACATCACGCAGGATATTGGCCATATCATAAGCAGAACTAGATTTTAAAATACGTTCTGCCTGACGGTAATTACTGTCTTCAGCCGAGATTTTTGGTGTCTCTGGTTTTTGCGCTAGGGTCTTGTTATTGATTTCAATTGCTTCATCATCAGGAGTGAGTGCGCCTGTTGGTTGAGGACTTTCTTCCTGAGCATTAATACACGAGATGCAGGCATATTCAGGCTTAGCCTCAAAAATAGTCTTGCCATAGGCATCTTCGATACGCGTAATAAAATGTGGCTGAATCCGATAACCGCCATTGGCGAACGTAGCATAACCAGTGGCCATCTGGATTGGTAAAACCTGAGGCGTGCCTAGAGCAATGGTGTAGTTACGTGGAATCTGGTTATCCTGCAAGCCAAAATCCATAAATAACTGACGGGTACGTTCAATACCGACGGTTTGTAATAGACGAACTGAAACCGTGTTACGTGACAGATATAAAGCACGACGTAAAGGAATCATCCCTAAATAACGGCCATCCGAATTACGCGGACTCCATTTACCAATAGTAATCGGTGCATCATTGACCATGGTGTGTGGAGTCATACCACGTTCTAAAGCCAGAGCGTAAACGAAGGGTTTAATAGTTGAACCCGGCTGACGCCAGCCTTGAGTCGCACGGTTAAATTTGGATTGATAAAAATTATAACCACCGACAATGGCTTCAATCGCACCATTATTCGGGTTCAATGCAATTAATTGGCCCTGTACCTGAGGCGTTTGTACCAGTGCCCAGGAACTTTTATTCTCGTTAGGTCTTAAACGAACAATATCTTTAACTTTGACAATCTGTGATGCTCTGCTTGGTGCAGCACCTACACTATCTGCACTACGATAAGGACGGGCCCAGGACATGCCTGACCAAGGCACAGTTACGGTTGTACCATCCTGCATCAACGCTTCAAAGCTATTATTATTGACCTTGGTCACTTCAGCAGGATAAGTATTGGCATAGACACGGAAATTTTGCAGGGGCTGATCATGAGCTTCGGCACCTCGCCAGCCATGACGACGATCATAAGCTTCTAAACCGTCCTGTACCGCCTGTTCAGCATAAGCCTGACGTTCACTATGGATCGTCGTGTAGACTTTATAACCTGAATCTATGGCCTGTTCACCAAAATTTTCTACCAGTTCGGAGCGAACCATTTCACCGACGTAGGGAAATTTGTTACGCGTACTGCGGTCAGGCATATCCAGGTTAATCGGTTCAGCAATGGCTTCCTGATATTGGCTTTGATTCAGATACCCCAATTGCAGCATGCGACCTAAAATCCAGTTACGGCGTTCTAATGCACGTTTAGGGTTGGCCACCGGATTATAACGAGAAGGTGCTTTAGGTAGGCCAGCAATCATTGCCATTTGCGCAATCGAAAGCTCATCTAAACTTTTGTTGTAATAGATTTTCGCTGCTGCCGCAATGCCGTAAGCATTTTTTCCCAAGAAAATTTTATTGACATATAAAGTCAGAATTTCTTCTTTACTTAAATTCTGTTCTATTTTACGTGCCAGGAAAATTTCAGTCAGCTTACGCTTTAAAGTACGTTCGGGACTTAAATAGTAGTTTTTAGCGACCTGCATGGTAATGGTCGAACCACCAGTCTGTACATCAGAGCCGGTAATGGTTTCACTGACTGCACGTCCTAAGCCTTTAAAGCTGATCCCGCTGTGTTCGAAGAAACTAGAATCTTCTGCAGCGAGGAAGGCGTGAATAAATTCTTTCGGAATCTGTTCATAATTCACAGGAACAGAAAGCTTGCCACCATACTCTGCAATGAGCTCATTATCTGAGCTAAAAACTTGTAAAGGCTTTAATAAAGGTGCCTTTTTAAGCGTAGACATTTCAGGCAAAGATGGGGCAATATAGAGATACATGCCATAGAAACCCATCGGAATTGAGATCAAAATAATGATAATGATCAAAAAAAATGGATGAACAAGGCCTGAACAAGATAGCTTTTTCATAACAAGTAAGTTTTAATAAGAGCTAATGGCAAACTAATTACCGGTCAGTATATCCTTTAGATATACATATTGTTAGATGAGTTATTGTATCTTTATAAAATTATAGGCCGGCACAGATTGGTGAGTTTGTTTTTATTGGGGATAAAAAAATAATAGGAATTGTATTGTGCGCAGGTTATATCGTAAGCCAAATAAGGGGTTAATAGGAGTCGATATTAGTTCGACTTCTGTTAAAGTTTTAGAGCTCTCTGTAAAGAACGGTCGGTACTGGGTAGAAAGTTATGCTTTAGTCCCATTACCAGAAAGTAGTGTCGTTGAAAAAAATATTTTAAATCCAGAAGCGGTGGGTGATGCGTTGGGGCGTGCGATTAATTTGGCCAATACCCAGTCCAGTCAGTCAGCCTTTGCGATTCCAACTTCTATGGTCATCACCAAGATCATCGAAATGGATGCCGATATGTCGGATGATGAACGTGAAGTTCAGATTCGTGAAGATGCCGAACAATATATTCCTTTCCCACTTGATGAAGCCAGTCTGGACTTTGAAGTTCTGCCAGACCGTTTAACCAATCCGAACCGGGTTAATGTCCTGTTGGTAGCGACCCGAATCGAAAATGTTGAAGCGCGTTCTGAAGTACTGCAAATTGCCAATCTCAATCCAAAAATTGCAGATGTCGAAAGTTTTGCATTAGAAAATGCATTCAAGGTGTTTTCGGATACCTTACCGATGGGGGTAAATACTGTCGGGATCCTGGATATTGGTCATAGTATGACGACCTTATCCGTCATGCAAAATAACAAGATCATTTATACCCGTGAGCAGGTTTTTGGTGGCAAACAGCTGACTCAGGAAATCCAGAACCGTTATGGATTGTCTTTTGAGGAAGCAGGGCGTGCTAAAAAAACCCGTGCCTTACCGGATGATTATGACATCGAAGTGCTGGAACCTTTCCTGGATGCAGTCGTGCAGCAGGCAGCGCGTTCATTACAGTTCTTCTTCTCTTCATCTCAGTTTAACGAGATTGACCATATTTTATTGGCAGGGGGGAATGCCAATATTCCAGGTCTGGCAAAACTATTACAGCAAAAACTCGGCTACCGGGTCACGATTGCCAATCCATTCCTGCAAATGGGCTTTTCTCCTCAAATTGATATTAAAAAAATTGAAAATGACGCGTCCTCACTCATGGTTGCATGTGGTTTGGCATTGAGGAGTTTTGATTAATGGCAAAGATTAACTTACTCCCTTGGCGCGATGAGCTAAGAATTAAAAGAAATAATGAATTTGTAGCGATTTGCGCAGGGGCACTTTTTCTAGGATTGGCAGCAGCAGGTTCAACCTGGTTCTATTACGATCAAAAACTTCAGGATCAGGAACAGGCCAACCAGCTGGTGGTCAGTACTAACCAGAATCTGGATGTACAGCTGAAAGCATTGGATGGTTTACAAGACCAGCGTAATGCAATTGTTGAACGTATGAAGCTGATTCAGGGTTTACAGACTCAACGGCCGATCGCAGTTCACCTGATTGATGAAATTGTACGGGTCACACCAGGCAATATGTACATTACAAAATTTCAGCGTACCGGCGATAAATTCACCATTGAAGGTAAGGCAGAAAGTCCGAATACAGTGGCTGAATTGCTACGTAATCTGGAAGCTTCCACCTGGTATCGTAATGCATTTATGAATGCTTTCCTGGTTGCTGAAGAGCCAAAAGATAAAGCGCCATCCTCAGTGATTCCTCGAGTAGAAGAATCTTATGGCAGCTTTACGGTCACGGTTGATCTGGATCAAATCGCTGAGCCAACACTTAAAGAAGGACAAACACCAGCCACAACTACAGCGGAGGCATCATCATGAGTAATGACGGATTCGATGAATTAAGCCAAGACGTAGTGGCTGTTCCTAGAAAAAAAATGACAGTTGAGAAATTCTTTCAACAATTCAATACACTAGATCCAAATAATTATGGTAGCTGGCCATTATCAGTCAAAATTACCTGCTGGATCTTTATTGTTATTCTGGTTTTTATGCTGGGGTATTTCGGGTTTATTCGCGGCAAGATAGAAGCAATTTCACAAGCCAGTGCTCAAGAACAAAACCTGTTAAATGAATTCCGGGAAAAGGAATCCAAGCTGCGTAATTTACAGCAGTACCAGATTCAGTTGCAGGAGATGGAAGCACGTTTTAATCAGCAATTGGAACAATTGCCGAAAGAAACTGAAATTCCAGGTCTGGTGGAAGATATTAACCTGAGTGGAGTGAACTCTGGACTGAAATTTAAGAATATTCGTCTGGAACCTGAAATCAAGCAGGAATTCTTTATTGAGCAGCCGATCGCGATTGAAGCCACTGGGGATTATCATGCCTTTGGTTCTTTTGTGAGCAGTATCGCGGGGCTTTCGCGCATCGTTACACTGCATGACTTCACGATTACGGGAACTGAAAATAAAGAAAAGAAATCTGAAATTCCTGTCATTGATTATGTGGTAAAAGCAAAAACCTATCGGTATGTAGGCAATGCAGATAATCTGACAAATGATAATGGTTCAACTAAAGGATCTAATAAAAAAAATAAAGCAAATAAAAAGGGAGCTAAAAAATGAAGATAGTTAGAATCGCTTCAGTCCTATTAGTTGGCTTTATTTTAGAAGGCTGCGAATCAAGAATTGATGCAGTTAATCAGGAAATGGCAAATATCCGTAATCAACCACCATTACCAATTGAGCCGGCACCAGATTTTATTCCGACAGAAATGTTTAGTTATGCAGCACATCAACTGAAAAGTCCTTTCCTGCCAAGTTCTCTGGCAGCTGAACTGAAAATTATGGCAGGTAAGCGGGTCTATCCAAACTTGTCACGTCAATTACAGCCTTTAGAGAGTTATCCACTAGAGACCTTAAGCATGAAAGGCAGTATGCGGAATCAGGCGGGGCAGATTCTGGCTCTAATTCAAACGCCTGATGGGGAAATTGAACGGATACAACGTGGCAGCTATATGGGACTTAATCATGGTCGTGTAACGAGAATTACGCCGACACAGATTGACTTGATTGAGATTATTCCAGATGGCCGTGAGGGATATGTGGAACGACCACGAAGTCTGGTTTTGATTGGGCCAGCGCCATAAGTTTTAAGGAATAAAAATGAATAAGAGTATTAAAGAATTTATTTTTGGGGATGCTAATACAATGAATCATGTGTTTCGTCAGTTTTCTATGGGGGCTGTCGCGATTGCTGTGATGCAAGCAGCGAGTGCGCAGGTTTCAATGACCAATGTAGTGCCAATGCAAATTCCTGGACAGGGAACTGAAATCCGGGTGATGTTTAATGGCTTGCCACCTCAGCCTCAAGCTTATCAGCTTGAATCTCCATCACGCCTGATTCTGGATTTTAATGAGGCCCAACAAAATCTAAAACAGTCTAGTATTCCAGTCGCAACTGCTGAAGCCAGTTCAGTGGATGTTAGCTCAGATGCACAGCGTTCTCGACTGACGGTGAATCTCGCTAATGCAGGTGCATTTACGACGCGTGTGGAAGGCAATACCTTTATTTTAAAAATTAATTCTGCTACTCCAGTCGCTATTGCTCAGCCTGTACAACAACAGGTCGCTCAGGGGATTACCAATATTGGTTTCCAGCGGGGTGCACAAGGTGAAGGACTGGTGGTAATTGATCTGGCAGGTCAGAACACACCAGTCGATGTACAGCAGCAGGGAACCAAAGTGATTGTGCGGACTCTGGGCTCCAAGATTCCGGCACATTTGACCCGACGTTTGAATGTGAATGATTTTGCCACGCCTGTTTCAACCGTAGATGCAGTCAATCAAAATGGTTCAGGTGTAATTACTATTCAGTCTGCAGAAAGTTATGAATATATGGCTTTCCAGACGGATAATAAGCTGACGATTAGTTTGAAGCGTCCAGAAGTTAAAGGGCCCTTACGTCCTAAATCAGTCGCTTATACAGGTAAAAAGATTTCTCTAGATTTTCAGGATATTGAAGTCCGTCGAGTTCTACAGTTATTAGCCGATTTTACCGATATCAATATGGTTGCTGCAGATAGCGTACAGGGTAATATTACCTTACGCCTTAAGGAAGTGCCTTGGGATCAGGCTTTAGATATTGTATTAAAAACCAAAAATCTAGATAAGCGTCGTAATGGTAATGTCATCTGGATTGCGCCAGTTACAGAGCTGATTAAGGCTGAAGAAGAGGAAGCTAAGGCTTTAAAGCAAAGTACTAAACTAGCTCCAATCCAAACAGAATATATGCAACTTAGTTATGCGAAGGCGGCAGATATTGAAAAACTGATTACACAAAATAAATCAGCCCAGAACTCTTCTAACTCCTCGAATAACTCTTCCAATAATTCTAATGATGAAGATAAAGAAAGTTTATTAAGTTCACGTGGTTCTGTATCTATTGATGCTCGTACTAATACATTAATCGTGAATGATACTCAACCGTTTATTGATAAAATTCGTAATATGGTTGATTTACTTGATGTCCAAGTCAAACAAGTGATGGTCGAAGCTCGTGTTGTTCGTGCATCTACTGAATTTGCCAAAGAAATGGGTGTGAAATGGGGGATTTTATCTCAAGGTATTACTAATAACGATCATCTACTTGTAGGAGGTAGTGATACGACTCTTTGGGATTTAAGAACACCTGAAATTGATAGCGCGACGGGTATTCCAACTTATGAAATTCAACGCCCTAGTAACTTGAATGTTGATTTAGGTGTCGAGAATGCCGCTGGGCGTATTGCCTTTGGTTTAATTAGCCTTTCAGATTTTATGCTGGATCTTGAATTATCAGCACTCCAGGCAGATGGCTATGGTGAAGTGATTTCTACACCAAAAGTCTTGACAGCTGATAAACAAAAAGCAACAGTAGAGTCCGGTTTGGAAGTCCCATACCAGTCGACTGAAGGATCTGGGGCGAATGCAACAGCAACAACTGAATTTAAAGATGTGGTATTGAAGCTTGATGTTACCCCTAGCATTACACCTGATGGTAAAGTTCAAATGGCTTTAGATATCTCCAGTGACAGTATTGCTGGGATAACGCCAATGGGTGAGTATTATCTAAATAAAAACCGTTTAAACACCAATGTACTGGTTGATAATGGCGAAACAGTGGTCTTAGGTGGTATTTTTGAGCAAGAAACCCGAAATGCACAAACTAAGGTGCCTTTCCTGGGTGATCTGCCCTATTTAGGCCGTTTGTTCCGTAAAGATGTAAAAGCGGACAACAAACGTGAGTTACTGATTTTTGTTACACCTCGAATTGTTAATGACAGTGTTTCAAGAAATCATTAATATATTTTGAATTTAACAAAATGAATAGGTGACTCCTTGCCAAGCAAAGAGTTTGAAACCCTGCCAAATATCTATTTGGTAGGGCCGATGGGGGCCGGTAAAACAACAGTAGGACGACATTTAGCAGAACTGTTAGGACGAGAATTTCTGGACAGCGATCATGAAATTGAGCGGAAAACAGGAGCTACAATTCCCTGGATCTTCGAAAAAGAAGGTGAAAAGGGTTTTCGTCATCGTGAAACTGTTGTAATTGATGAGTTAACCTCACGTCCACAGCTGGTGCTTGCGACTGGTGGTGGTGCAATTACTCAGGCTCCTAATCGGGATTATTTAAAGCAGCGAGGCATCGTTGTTTATCTTTACACTCCAGTTGAAATTCAGCTTCAGCGAACCTATCGCGACAAAAACCGTCCCTTGTTACAAGTTGAAAATCCTGAACAGAAACTTAGAGATCTGCTTGCAGTGCGGGATCCGTTGTACCGGGAAGTCGCACATTACATTATTGAGACCAATCAGGGAGCTGCACGAGATCTGGCGCAGCGTATTCTGAATCTCATCCTTCCGAAAAAATAAGTTCAGTTGAAAAAGTGGTCATTCCTTCATGAAAACCTTATATGTCGAACTCGGTGAACGTCGTTACCCTATTTTTATTGGCAGTAACTTGAATCCTCAGGAATTGCTTGAGCCCTATATTCATGGCAAGCAGGTGATGATTGTCAGTAATGATACGGTGGCACCACTCTATCTGGATCGCTATAAGGCTGCATTGGAAAATCTGGGTAAAACTGTGGCGACCTGTATTTTACCGGATGGCGAGAAATACAAAAATATTGAGCATCTAAACCTGATTTTTGATGCATTGCTTGAGGCGGGTTTTAACCGCGATTGTACAGTTCTGGCACTCGGTGGTGGTGTTATTGGAGATATGGCCGGCTTTGCTTCTGCCTGTTTCCAGCGTGGAGTATATTTTATTCAGGTGCCAACGACGTTACTCTCTCAAGTGGATTCCAGTGTGGGGGGTAAAACCGGCATTAATCATCCACTGGGTAAAAACATGATTGGTGCTTTCCAGCAGCCACAAGTGGTGCTGGCAGATATGTCACAGCTGTCAACTTTACCAGATCGTGAACTTTCTGCAGGCTTGGCTGAAGTGATTAAATATGCTTTGCTCGGAGATGAAGAGTTTCTGGTCTGGCTAGAAGCCAATATGGTAGGTCTTATTGCCCGTGATGAGCAATTGCTGGCCGAAGCGGTTTATCGTTCTTGTGCGCATAAAGCCCGTATTGTAGCGAATGATGAAAAAGAGCAGGGTGAGCGTGCTTTACTTAATCTCGGTCATACATTTGGTCATGCGATCGAGTCTTATCTGGGCTACGGTGAATGGCTGCATGGAGAAGCGGTAGCAACCGGTATGGTGATGGCAGCAGATTTATCCCATCGCATGGGTTGGATTTCATTAGAAGACCTTGAGCGTACAAAAAAAATCATTTCTCGTGCGCAATTACCTATTGTTTGTCCTAAAATCCCACTTGACGATTTCCTGGCTTACATGGCTCACGACAAGAAAGTTTTAAATGGGCAGCTTCGTCTTGTATTATTGCAGCAACTTGGAAAAGCGGTCATTACTCGAGACTTTGATGTCGAGTTGATGCAACAGGCGATTTTAGCTCATCAGGCATAGGTTTAAATTTTTATGACAGCATTACGTACCCCTTGGCAAAAGATTCAGCATTATTTCTGGCTGGTCTGTGGCGTATGCTGTCTATTTGCTGCCTTGGTTTTTTGGGCTATTACCGATACAGATGAAGTGGTAGAAGTAGAGAAGAAGCCGGAAACCGAAGTTGAATTACAGATTCAACCAGAAAAAGTGGCCTCGATGACCCATCTTGGTGCACTTTCTGATGAGGTTAAGCCTCTTGCTCTCAATACTCGGATTGTTGTCAATGTTAGTCATGAGCCTGAATTCCGCGGAACCAAATATATTGGTGAAGTAAAGAAACAGCATGCGATTGAGCTATTTCGTGTAGGTAATGAAGCCATTCTAAAAACCTTCCTGAAAAAGCAGCAGGATCGTAAGCCTTTTGTTTATTTAAGGCTTTCGGGTGAGAACCAGCCTGAACAATATGTATTGTTATATGGTCTGTATAAAACCGCAGCAGAAGCTCAACAGGCTTTATCAGTGCTCAATCTGAATCTGCCTAAATCCGTCCAGCCTAAAGTTGTGGCCATGCAACAATATGCCAGTCTAGTCAACAGTATGGGTTCGGAAGAACTGGCAAGTAATCAAAAACTTTATGAAATTCAGTTGAAAAATGTACCTTTACCGAAAGTCGATGAATCCGTACAGATAAGACCGAAAGCTCAACCTTCAGCACCTGTGGTCACCCCTAAAGAAAGCACCACGAGTACCACGATTGTTCGACGTGATCAGGAAGGTAATGTAGTAGATGTACAGAAATCTCAAAGTCATGTCGAAGGAAGTCCGCGCTCATCAAATGGCAATTCTCGACCTCAAGAAAACGAGATTAGTGATCCATTTAACTAGGCCGGTCTAAAATAGCGCACGGACACTTTATCTTTATTATAAATGTGCGCTTTTGGTGCAAAAAATACGCACCATAAATAATCATAATTTTCCTTTTGTAGGCTAAATCTTTGTCATTTGTGTTGTTTTGATTTTTGCTCCTTAAGTTGGCATGAAATTTGCTTTATTGGTGCATGAATTGAATTAATCTCCCTGTTTTGGCGCGAAAATGATTCGATGAATAGGCGTAATTGTCATCTTTGTTGCTTATTTTTATCTTATCCATCAGCAAAATGAATGTTATTTTTCATGCATTCCGTCTGAAAAAGGATTATGTTGAAAAGATACTCAATGATATTTTGCTCTATAAAGCTGCTTAGCTTGCCGAGTAAATCAGACAGTCACGCACAGCAGAATTTAGATTGTTTAATAGCCTATCGGGCTTAGTGAAAAGAAGGGTACGCTATGCACATGCCATCGCCTAATAATGTAGCTCCCGCTCAAGGTTTATACCAACCGGATGAGTTTAAAGATAACTGTGGTTTCGGTTTGATCGCCCATATGCAGGGTGATGCCAGTCATGATCTGGTCAAGACCGCAATTCATAGTCTAAGTTGTATGACCCACCGTGGCGGTATTGCTGCTGATGGCAAGACCGGTGATGGTTGTGGTCTATTGCTGGCAATGCCTAAAGAATTCTTCCGTGAAGAGGCCAAACGCTTAAGTGACATTACCTTAAGTGAGATTTTTGCTGTGGGTACAGTATTCCTGAATCTGGATCCAGCATTAGCCGCACATGCAAAACAAGTCCTGACGAAAGAAATTGAAGAAGAAGGCTGTCGCGTTATCGCATGGCGTGTTGTACCGACGAATAATGATGCGCTCGGTGAGATTGCAATGCAGTCTCTGCCGGCTTTTGAGCAGGTCATCGTGAACTGCCCAATCGGTGTGACTGAAGTTGAATTCAACCGTAAATTGTTCCTTGCGCGTCGTCGTGCTGAACAGCAGTTAACCAGTGATCCATACTTCTATGTGACGACCCTATGCTCAACTGTAATCAGCTATAAAGGTCTGATGATGCCAGCAGCGATTGCTGACTTCTATACTGACCTGGCTGATGAGCGTCTGGCATCACATATCGTGGTCTTCCACCAACGTTTCTCTACCAATACATTGCCACGCTGGCCATTGGCTCAGCCATTCCGTTACCTGGCACACAATGGTGAGATCAATACCATTACGGCTAACCGTAACTGGGCAATGGCGCGTACGCCTAAATTTGAAAACCCGTTACTGCCAGGTCTGACTGAGCTGAGTCCAATCGTAAACCGTACTGGTTCAGATTCATCTAGTCTGGATAATATGCTGGAAATCCTCGTGGGTGGTGGTATGGATCTGTTCCGTGCGCTACGTATGCTGGTTCCACCTGCTTGGCAGAACGTTGAAACGCTTGATGCTGATTTACGTGCATTCTATGAGTTCAACTCTAAACATATGGAAGCATGGGATGGCCCTGCTGGTTTAGTTATCCAAGACGGTCGTCATGCGATCTGTATGCTGGATCGTAACGGCTTGCGTCCGGCACGTTGGGTCATCACTAAAAATGGCTACATCACACTGGCGTCAGAAATCGGTGTATGGGGTTATGAACCTGAAGATGTCATTTCTAAAGGACGTGTGGGTCCTGGCCAAATGCTGGTGATCGATACTTATACCGGTAAAGTATTAGATACTCAGGATGTGAATAATCACCTGAAACGTATGCGTCCGTACCGTGAATGGTTACGTGAAAATGCTGTACGTCTACAAGGTAGCCCTGAGCTGGAAGAATATCTATGTGAGCGAGGCTTGAAAGGTGACAACCTGAAAGCGGCACAGAAAATGTTCATGGTGACTTTCGAGGAACGTGACCAGTTACTGCGTCCAATCGCTGAAAGCGGTCAGGAAGCTGTGGGTTCTATGGGTGATGATACCCCGATGGCGGTTCTGTCACGTCAGGTACGTCATGTATCAGACTATTTCCGTCAGCAGTTCGCTCAGGTAACGAATCCGCCAATCGATCCATTACGTGAATCGATTGTAATGTCACTAGAAACCTGTTTAGGTCGTGAACAAAACGTTTTCGAACAGGGTCCAGAACATGCAGACCGTCTGATTATTTCAAGTCCGGTTCTGTCTAATTCAAAAATGCATCAGATCCGTACGCTAGGTCGTACAGGTTATGAGATTGCGGATATTGATCTGAACTATGCTGAAACTGAAGGTCTGGAAGCTGCGATTGCTCGTATTTGCGAAGAATCAGCGCAAGCGATTCGTGACGGCAAAACTTTATTGGTACTTTCAGACAAGAAAATCCGTGAAGGTTTCTTGCCAGCCAATGCTGTGATGGTCACTGGTGCAGTACATCATCATCTGATCAATACTGGTCTGCGTACTGATGCGAATTTGATTGTTGAAACCGGTTTCGCCCGTGATCCACATCAATTTGCCGTTCTGCTTGGCTTTGGCGCGACAGCAATTTATCCATACCTAGCATATGACGTGATCAATGATCTGGTGGCTAAAGGTGAATTGCTGGGCGATCCAGTATATGCACAAAACAATTTCCGTAAGGGTATTGAAAAAGGCCTGCTGAAAGTCCTGTCTAAGATGGGTATTTCAACCGTGGCTTCTTACCGTGGCGGTCAGCTGTTTGAAGCAGTCGGTTTATCCAATGAAGTTGTGAATAAATGCTTCGTAGGTGTTCCGAGCCGTATCCAGGGTGCAACTTTTGCTGACCTTGAAAATGACCAGAAACAACTGGCAGATTTGGCATGGAAAAACCGTAAGCCAATCGATCAGGGCGGTGTGCTGAAATTTGTATTCGGCAAGGAATACCATGCATTTAACCCGGACGTAATTAATTCACTGCATAAAGCAGTACGTTCTGGTAATTATGCAGATTTTAAAGAATATGCAGAGCTGGTAAACAATCGTCCAATTGCAACCATCCGTGACCTATTCAAACTGAAAACAGACAATTCGATTGCACTGGATCAAGTGGAATCTGTAGAAGAGATTCTGCCTCGCTTTGACTCTGCGGGTATGTCTTTGGGTGCCTTATCTCCTGAAGCACATGAGGCGATTGCGATTGCCATGAACACCATCGGTGGTCGTTCAAACTCGGGTGAGGGCGGTGAGGATCCAGCGCGTTATGGCACCATCCGTAACTCGAAAATTAAACAGATTGCATCCGGTCGTTTTGGGGTAACCCCAGCGTACTTAACTTCAGCAGAAGTGTTGCAGATTAAAGTGGCTCAAGGTGCAAAACCAGGTGAAGGCGGTCAGTTACCAGGTGGTAAAGTGAATGGCTTGATTGCCCGTTTACGTTATTCAGTTCCGGGTGTGACCCTGATTTCACCACCACCACACCATGATATCTATTCAATCGAAGATTTATCTCAGTTGATCTTTGACTTGAAACAGGTCAATCCCCAAGCAATGGTATCGGTGAAACTGGTATCTGAACCGGGTGTAGGTACGATTGCAGCAGGTGTTGCGAAAGCTTATGCCGATTTCATTACCATTTCTGGTTATGATGGTGGTACAGCAGCATCTCCATTGTCTTCGATTCACCATGCGGGTTCTCCATGGGAATTAGGTTTAAGTGAAGCGCATCAAGCACTTCGTGTAAACGACCTGCGTGGCAAAGTCCGTGTACAAGCCGATGGTGGTTTAAAAACCGGTCTGGACGTTGTGAAAGCAGCAATTCTGGGTGCGGAAAGCTTTGGTTTTGGTTCAACGCCAATGATCGCATTGGGCTGTAAATACCTGCGTATCTGTCACTTGAATAACTGTGCGACCGGTGTTGCAACTCAGCAGGATCATCTGCGCCAAGAGCACTACATCGGCGAACCTCAAATGCTGATCAACTTCTTCACTTTCATTGCTGAAGAAACTCGCGAATGGTTGGCGGCACTTGGCGTATCTAGCCTGAAAGACCTGATTGGTCGTACCGACTTGCTGGAAATCCTGCCAGGTGAAACTGACAAACATGCTCACCTTGACCTGAGCAAACTGCTAGAGTCACATCCAGCAGCAGAAGGCAAAGCACAGTACTGTGAAGTACAGGGTAATGAACCATTTGATAAAGGTATTTTGGCTGAGAAAATGGTAGAAGAAATTCTGCCAGCGATCGAAGCAGGTACAGGTGGTGAATACAGCTTTACCGTAGGTAACTGTGACCGTTCGATTGGTGCACGTCTGTCAGGTGAAATTGCCAAACGTTATGGCAACCTGAGTATGGAAGCACATCCGGTTAAAGTAAATCTGACTGGTACAGCGGGTCAGTCACTCGGTGTCTGGAATGCGGGTGGTCTGCATCTGAAACTGGAAGGTGATGCGAACGACTACGTGGGTAAAGGTATGGCAGGTGGCCGTATCTCGATCTTCCCGCCAAAAGGTTCGCCATTCCAGACTCAAAATACTGCAATCATTGGTAATACCTGTCTGTATGGTGCGACTGGTGGTAAATTGTTTGCTGCAGGTACTGCAGGTGAGCGTTTTGCAGTTCGTAACTCCGGTGCCTTCGCCGTGATTGAGGGTGCAGGCGATCACTGCTGTGAATATATGACTGGCGGTATCGTGACCGTCCTAGGTAAAGTAGGCCATAACTTCGGTGCAGGTATGACCGGCGGTTTCGCTTATGTATTGGACCTGGACAATGATTTTGTAGATCATTACAACCATGAGTTGATTGAACTGAACCGTATCTCAACTGAAGCGATGGAAGAACATCAGACCTTCTTGCTTCGCATTTTAGATGAACATATTGCAGAAACAGGTAGTGCTTGGGCGTACAAGATCCGCCATGAGTTTGATTTCTATAGTCGTAAGTTCTGGCTGGTAAAACCAAAAGCAGCTAACTTATTGACCTTGTTGAAAACAACTCAAGCTGATCCACAATAATTCCACTACTGCAGATATAGGCAGACCTAAGGTAATGCGAATAAAGCCTTGGATCTACCCACGGAGAGAGAGATGGCAGAACGCCTAAATAATGACTTTCAATTCCTGGATGTCGCACGCCAAGATCCAGAGAAAAAAGAGATTGACGTCCGCAAAGCAGAATTTGTGGAAATTTATAAACCTTTCACAACAGAAGTGGCTGCAAATCAGTCACATCGTTGTCTAGGTTGTGGTAACCCGTACTGTGAATGGAAATGTCCGGTTCATAACTACATTCCAAACTGGTTGAAGTTACTGGCAGAAGGCCGTATTTTCCAGGCAGCAGAACTGTGTCACCAAACCAATACTTTGCCAGAAGTCTGTGGTCGTGTTTGTCCCCAAGACCGTCTGTGTGAAGGTGCTTGTACCTTAAATGATGGTTTTGGTGCAGTCACCATTGGTAATGCTGAAAAATATATCAATGACACCGCTTTCGCTTTAGGCTGGCGTCCAGACATGTCTCATGTGAAATGGACTGACAAGAAAGTTGCTATCATTGGGGCAGGTCCTGCCGGTCTAGGCTGTGCTGATATTCTGGTACGTAATGGTGTTAAGCCAGTTGTATTTGATAAACGTCCTGAAATTGGTGGTCTGCTGACTTTCGGTATCCCAGAATTCAAGATGGAAAAAGACGTGATGAAACGCCGTCGTGAAATTTTTACCGGCATGGGTGTTGAATTCCGTCTGAATACTGAAATTGGTACCGATGTCACCATCGACCAGTTACTTGCTGACTATGACGCTGTCTTTATGGGTATGGGAACATATACTTATATGAAAGGTGGCTTCGCTGGTGAAGATCTGGATGGCGTATATGATGCACTGGATTTCCTGATTGCTAACGTGAACCGTTGTCAAGGTTGGGAAAAAGACCCATCCGAATACATCAGCGTTGAAGGCAAAAAAGTGATTGTCTTGGGTGGTGGTGATACTGCGATGGACTGTAACCGTACTTCAATCCGTCAAGGTGCTGAGTCAGTGGTTTGTGCTTATCGTCGTGATGAAGCGAACATGCCAGGTTCACGTCGTGAAGTAAAAAATGCGCGTGAAGAAGGTGTGGAATTCCAGTTCAACCGTCAACCTATCGAAATCATGGGTGAAAATGGCAAAGTGACTGGCGTAAAAGTGGTAACGACTCAACTGGGTCAACCAGACAGCCGTGGCCGCCGTAGTCCGGAACCAATTCCAGGTTCAGAAGAAATTCTGCCTGCAGATGCGGTATTGTTGGCATTTGGTTTCCGTACCAGCCCAGCAGACTGGTTCACTGATGTAGAAATCAATCTGGATGGTTCAGGTCGCGTACTTGCAGCTGAACAACAGCAATACAAATTCCAGACTTCAAATCCAAAAATCTTTGCTGGTGGCGACATGGTCCGTGGTTCTGACCTAGTCGTGACTGCGATCTGGGAAGGTCGTCAGGCTGCAGAAGGTATTCTCGATTATCTTGATATTTAATCTAATTTAATCCTCTATTTAAAAAACCCGCTACGGCGGGTTTTTTATTTTTTTTCATTTTACTAATTTATTCAGCTTAGTTCTAAGTAGTTATAATAAATATGGATTTAAACTTATCAATATATCCAATATTAATTCGTAGCTCTGAAGCAGAACAGAAGGAATAAAAACGATAAAAGTAAAAAATTATAAAAATTAACAAAAACTAGGAAAAATATGTTTAAAATCAAATTAATTAAATAAATATCAATAAAGAATTGAGGATAAAAGATGATCCCTGTATTAAAAAAATCTTTCATTGCTCTGATGTTAGCCAGTACCCTGACGCTTACAGGTTGTGGCTATAACACCTTACAAGTTAAGGATGAGGCTGTAACTGCAGCATGGTCCGAAGTACAAAACCAGTACCAGCGTCGTGCTGACTTGGTGCCGAATTTGGTGAATATTGTCAAAGGCTATGCGGCGCATGAAGAGCAGGTATTGACTGAAGTGACTCAGGCACGCGCTAATGTTGCAGGTTTGAAAGTCGATCGTGAAGTGCTGGAAGATCCTGAACTGTTCCAGCGTTATCAGGAAGCTCAGGCACAAATGACTAGTGCTTTATCGCGTTTATTGGCCGTAACCGAGAATTATCCTGATTTGAAAGCTAATGAGCAGTTCCGTGATCTGCAGGTACAACTTGAGGGTACTGAAAACCGTATTGCGGTAGCGCGTAACCGTTATATTACGACTGTACAAGATTTTAACTCTTATGCACGTCAGTTCCCGCAGGTGATGACGGCCAAAGTTATTGGGATGGATACCAAACCAAACTTTAGTGCAGAGCAGAGTGCGCAACAGGCACCTAAGGTTTCATTTGAATAAGCCTGATCTTGGGTAATCTGCTAATAAGGTGGCTGCAATGATGCATATAAGCGCTGTAAAACTTTGTACAGGTATATTTCTCAGCCTCATTATGAGCCTGATGAATCCTGCCTGGAGTGAAACAGCAACAGCAACTGATACAGAAGAAGTGATTGTTGCACGTGAAATTTTGCAGCCTAAAACGAATACTACGGATCAAAATGTAGAATCTGCAGATACAGCACCGCAGCGCCAAATTGCCAATGATATGGCAGAAGGTCAGGTTCAGCGCGACTTGCCCACCATGAATGAGCCGGTGATTGATCAGGCAAATTTATTAACGGCAGCAGAAAAACAACAACTTAGTCAACGAATCATCAATCTTTATCAGGCAGGTAAGGCTCAGATCGGAGTAGTGATTGTCCCTACTACTGGACAGGAAGATATTTTTGACTATTCCATGCGTGTGGCAGATCGTTGGCAACTGGGATCAAAAGAACACGATAATGGTCTGTTAATGACCATTGCAGTAAATGATCATCGTATCCAGATTTTAACTGGATATGGGTTAGAAGGTGTTCTGCCAGATATTGTGGCTGGACGAATTATTAATAACAAAATTACACCTTTGTTTAAGCAGGGTCAGTATGCGCAAGGGATAGATGCCGGTCTGGCAGAAATCGAGCGTATTCTAAATCTAGATCCTGAGATTGCAGCTCAAGCAGCGGCTGAGCTTAAAGAACGTCAGGAACAGGCTTATAAAGCACAGCAAGCATCTCAAGCGACTTTTGGTTCGGTTATTTTTATTATCGTCGCTGGTGTCATTGGTTCCATGATCTTTGGCAGGAAGCTGAGTGCGGCCACTGCCGCAGTAGCAGGTACCGCAGCTGGATTAGTCAATGGAATGGGATTGGTCGCTAGCCTATTAATTGGTGCTGGAGTTTTCTTTTTGCTCGTTACCTCACTTGCCCAGCTGATCCTGCACGCCTTTATGGCAGGTGGAGGTCGTGGTGGCGGTAGTGGGCGTGGTGGTTTTGGAGGCGGCGGCTTCGGTGGAGGCGGCGGTGGTTTTGGTGGGGGAGGAGCATCAGGCTCATGGTAACAACTACAGATACGACAGATATAGTCACGCAGCCAAAGCTGGAAGAACATACACAGCCGAGTTTTAAGCGCTGGCTCAAGCATTTCTTTTATATGCCGGCAACCAAACGTTTTTTCTCCAAGCAGGATCAGCATGCGATTGCAGTGGCGGTGGAAGAAGCTGAACATGGACATGTGGGGGAGATTCAGGTGGTGATCGAAGGCTGTCTGCCTTCACGATCTGCCTATTATCAAGATACGCTTCGTCGTGCCCGACAACTCTTTGCTGAACTTGGTGTTTGGGATACAGAGCATAATAGTGGCGTGCTTTTATATTTAAACCTCTGTGATCATAAAGTGGAAATTGTAATTGATCGGGGAATTAAACAGGCGACTACACAAGATGTATGGAATCAGATTTGTGAAAATATTATTCAGCAGTTGAAGCAACAGAAGTATAAGAATGGGGTGATTTTAGGTGTTAAGCAGATTGGAGAAATTTTGAACTATTATTATGATCAAAAAATAGATGATTTAAAGAATGAATTAGGGAATAAACCGATAATTCTAGGGTAATTTTAGTCAAATAACTGACAATTTTTGTCAGTTATTTGCATAAAATGAAAAATAATAATTACAAAAAGAAAAATATTTTTTTAAAGTACTGTTTTTTCTCTCAATTTTATTATAATAAAACTTGGCACACTTAGTGCTAAATATAAAATTAAGCTAAATGAGCTTTTCTTTAGGCTTATAAATAAACAAAAAACATTTGTGGAGAATGTTATGAAAACTATGCAAAAGGGTTTTACCCTTATTGAATTAATGATCGTTGTTGCGATTATCGGTATTTTGGCTGCTATCGCGATTCCTGCATATTCAAACTATACGAAAAAATCTCGTGATGGTTCATGTCTGTCAGAAGCTAAAGGTTATGCAAACCAGTTGTATGTCTATTGGTCTGATCCAAACCGTGAAGGTGATGAGCCGACTTCTAACTCAGAAAACTGTGAAGAATTTACGGATAAGCCAGATGCAGATACCATTGATAGTGCAATTATGAAGACATCCGCAAAAGATGGTACAGATCGTGAAATCCAGTGCGATTTCTCGAAAGGTGCATCTTGTACTTTAGCTAGTGGTGATTAAAGTTAAGTGATCTGATTATAAAAAAGTCGTCTTAAAGACGGCTTTTTTATAAGAGAAGCTTTTTAAAAAATTTATAATTATAGGTAAATTTTTATCCTATAAAATATTTTCTAATTTAATACAATTTAATATTTTTTGGATCACAAATTCTTGTTAATTGCGTATTTATATTTTCTTAAAATATTTATTTTAAAAAGAAAAAATTTAGATTGTGAATTTTTTTAAAATAAAATTAATTGATTTTTTTATTATTTTAATTTTATACTAAAAGATAGTAAATTTTTTTTAATCAAAAAATAATTCTCTATTTTATGCAGCATAGAATGCTTTATTTACTAGTAATTTTGTTAAGATGTATTTTAAATTTTTAGATAGAGAGTTATTTATTTAATATAATTATTAATTCATAAACTAATTTTTATTAATAAATATTGATTGTTGTTTTGTCTATTTATTTTAATTTTTAGAGTTTTAATTACCTTGTTTTATTATGTCTTTGTCGCGAATTGGTTTTAATAACGTACTGAATATTGATGATAGTAGACTTCCTTCATAAATCATTTTTCAACCAATTTAATTGTTTATCTTTCACCCAATCTAAATTGTATATGCCAGCAAGTAAATTAAACCGCAGGTTTAATCGTTTACGACGATTTCTATATACACAAGATAAAATCTTAAAACATTTCATCCTTCCAAATACATGCTCTACTTGAATTCGTCTACGACCAATCTCTTTATTTAACTTTTTTAATTCAGAATCTAGTTGTTCAGTTTTCTTTGCTTTAGATGGCATGAGGCATCCAAAACCCAATTTCTTTATCCCTAAATACCCCTTATCAACGATAAAAAAGGGCTTAAATTTTAATTTCCTCATGCTTTTTTTGAATATTTTAAAATCATGCATGCTTCCATGACTTCCACATACACTCAGTATTTCACCTGTTGTATAGTGCATAGATAGCTGAAATTTAAAGGTATGTCGCTTTTTTTTACCGCTATACCATTTCTTCTGTTTTTTTTGGACGTTGAACTAATATTTCAGTTGCATCAATCACAACAACTTCCCAATCCACTTCATCTCGATTAGGAAGTTGTTTTGGCAAGTTAAATTTTCCAGAACGGATTAAGGTATCTTCAATAACACGTGTGATACGAATTGCACTCGTTTCAGATACACCGTAACTCATACCAAGATGAAAAAATGTTCGATATTCTCTCCAATATTCTATACATAAGAGCAAACGATCTTCCAACGGTAATTTATGCGGTCGTCCTTTACCAATATGACAAGGTAAATGCTTATTTAGCTCGGCCAACATGAGGTTAAATGTAGCCCAACTAACACCGGTAAGCCTACGAAATTTAACGTCTGATAATTTTTGAATATCTTTGAATTTCATCCAAGAATTATCCCTTGAATTAAATAATTTTGCTGATTAATTTAAGATCAAATAAATTGTACGTTTTTTGATTTATGACGGAAGTCTAGTATTAAAGTTGAATAATGTATATTATATGTTATCCTTCATTTATATATAAAATTTTACTATACCAAGCAGGTAATTTTACTTGGATAGACTTAGAAAAAGATCAATGGTATTATTATTTGTGGTTAATTTTAATTATTAAAACATGGTTGATCTATTTGTTTTTATATACTCATTTTTGATTTAAGTTCTCAAATTTAACATGGTGTAGTTTGGTCAATAAGATTATATTATTATTTTGTACTTCCTGCTGATTTATTTAAAAATTATTATTGATGGGTAAATAAGTTGTCATTTTTATATAATTATAGTTTTGAGTTTTGTTTTTTAATGATGTAAATTAATATTTTTATTATTTTAAATATAAAATATAAAATATAAAATATAAGAAAAATTATTCAATTTTTATAAATGAGATCAGTATTTTTTTTGGATTAACAAGCATGTTTTTTTAAAATTAAAAAGATAGTTGCATATTATTTAAAAGTGTAGAAAAGTATTTTAAAATAATTTAGCTGATGTATACCTAAGAGTAATTATTTATTTTAGAAAATATCTAATTTTATTCCTTAAAAAGGATAAGGATAAAGTTATAGTTTTATCTTTATAATTAAGGGTATTCTTTGAACTTAAAAAAGCAGATTACCAATTGTTGTGCTTTTTGATTATTATGTGCCAAATTCTTTTTTCTTGAAACTCTCATGAAATTCACGCTCGCTCTCATCGCAGCAATTCTTATTTCGCTCGCTTGGCTGATGCCTGTGCATTACCGCCCATGGGTCACCTATACCGGCGAACTTTACTCCTTTTTTACTTTATTAGCTCTCGCAGCAATCGTCCTAAAAGAAAAAATTAAATTGCCTGTGATCAGCTTGCCTTTATTATTACTTGCTTGTATCCCTGTAGTTCAATTTCTGGCAGAACAGGTATTTTTCTTTAGTGTTGCTATGATAGGGGCTCTCTATGTGTTGAGCTTCTGGCTGGCTAGTGTATTAGGATATAACTTTTCAACAGGGCAGTTTAGCCGGGAAGAAACTTTTACCAATCTCAGTTATGTATTCCTTGCTTCTGGAACGATTACTGGTTTAATCGCATTGTGTCAGTGGTCTAATCTGGATTCGGTATTACCGGGGATGGTGAATATTAGTGGGACAACACGACCATATGCTAACTTTGCACAGCCGAATAATATGGCGACTTTCTTAGTCATGGCCTTGATAAGCTGCCTTTATCTGTATGAAAAGAAAAAAATCCAGACCAAATGGCTATTTTCATGTGCGGCAATAATTGTCATGGGTGTGGCTTTAAGCCAGTCACGTACTGCATGGGTGGCTGCGATCGCGATCATGTTGTATCTGGCGTTCTACCAATATAAAGGCATTATTCGTCTGAAATGGTATTACAGCACAGCATGGTTCATCTTTTTTGTTTCCTGCATTGTCGCTTTTCCATTGCTAAGTCAATTGGCGACCCAACTTATGGATGCCCAGGTAGTACAGAGCCGTGATGTTGTCTCCCGTGCTACAGGCGATATGTCACGACTCGCCATCTGGCAGCAAATGCTGGCCGCGATTCAGGCAGAGCCATGGTGGGGCTATGGCTGGTATCAGACCAGTGTAGCGTTTGTCTCGATTAGCGATACCGTGCAAGGCCCGGTCTGGGTTCGTAGTGCACATAATTTTATTATTGATTTCTTACTATGGAATGGGCTGATTGTTGGTCTGCCTTTTTTAGCCTATTTCGGCTATTTAGGTTATCAGCTACAAAGATGGGTGAAAACTCCTGAGTCGGTCATTGGTATTTTGATGATTGGAGCTTTTCTTACTCATGCCATGTTTGAGTTTCCGCAGCACTATGCCTATTTCCTGCTGCCAGTCGGTTTTATTCTGGGTACAGTTTTGGCGCAAAATCTAAAAATTAAAATAATAGTTATGCCATCAATCGGCATGAAATTCATTTTTGTTGTTGGGTTACTTTTATTAATTTTGATTTATCGCGATTATGATGTTGCTGTGCCAAAACTTGGACAAAGTATTCGCTATGAAATGCAGCCTGAAAACATCACCAATCAAAAGCCGATCTATCTGCTGACCGAGTTTAATCACCGCATTGACTGGATTCGAGTCAATCCTTATCGCAAAATGAGCGAAGATGAAATTCATCAATATGAAAAGTTGGTGGTGAGCTATCCAACCAAATACAACTTTTTAAAATATATTCGTTTATTGGCGTATAACGGTTATATAAATGAAGCACAGCATCAACTGCAGCGTTTAAATACGATTCAGAAAACTGAACTGAGCTATGCAGAGGTGACTCGGGACATGCCGCACTAATAAGTACAAAAAAGCCAGCATCTGCTGGCTTTTTGATTTTAAATCGAAGCTTAGAGCTGACTTTGAATATAGTTTTCGATACCCACACTTTCAATCAGGTCGATTTGCGTCGTGGTCCAGTCTAGATATTCTTCTTCTTTTTCCAGAATTTCCTGAACGAGATCACGAGTGACATAATCCATTTGAGTCTCAGCTAAAGCAACGGCCTGTTGAATAGTTTCAATATTCTCTTTGACTTTGCGCACATCACATTGCAGTACTTCTTGTGTGTGCTGACCAATATACAGTTTACCTAGGTGCTGCAGATTCGGTAGACCTTCTAGGAATAGAATACGTTCAATAATTTTATCGGCATGCTTCATCTGAACAATGGATTCTTTATATTCTGCCGAGCCCAGTTTCTCAATGCCCCAGTCATTAAACATGCGTGAATGCAGGAAATACTGGTTAATCGCTGTAAGGTGGTGATACAACACCTGGTTCAGCTGATTAATTACATCACGATTGCCTTTCATCGTATCACTCCATATAGCCTGTTAACCCATTCATCGCTATGGGTTTTTGATTAACTTATCTTAAATCAATCGAGCGAGCAATGGCGAGTAATTTATTGAACTGCAAATGAAAATCGCAATCAAAAAGCTTCAGGTGAAATATAAAGCAATAAAAACCCGCCAGAGTCAGAGGCGGGGGAGGAGTAATGATACGAGACCATTGATTTTATAATTATCGTTATCCGCTTTAGGCAGCAACCGCTAGCCGTGCAGCAATCTGGGAAATTTCATCACTGATGATCATACGGGCTTCAGGAGCACAACGACCACAACACGTCCCTAGATCAAGCATTTCGCGTACATCACGGTAACTTTCGGCGCCATTTGCAATAGCATCTTTAATGTCTTGATCTGTAATGCCACGGCATAGACAAACGTACATAGGATACAACCACAGTGAATAAATAAGATAAGAGATATTATTGATAATTGTTATCGTTTGTCAATAAAGATCATTTGAAATAGCTTTTATTGTGATTGGTGATTTAGATAAAAAAATATCACTCAAGCAAAAATCCGATTATTGCTCGGGTTTTTGCTTGAGTGATTCATGATTGCAAACGAAATATAGAAGCTTAGGTGTTACATAAATTTTAAAAATTATTGCTGAATGATGACTACGCCATCCATCTCGACCAGAGCATCTTTCGGTAGGCTGGCAACACCGAGTGCTGCACGTGCTGGATAAGGCTGGGCAAAATATTCACCCATAATCTGATTCACCAGCTGGAAGTGCGATAAATCAGTCAGATAAATATTCAGTTTGGCGATGTCTGCCAGAGAGCCACCGGCCGCTTCGCAGACGGCTTTTAAATTATCGAATACACGGCGAATCTGTGCTTCAATGCCTTCAACCAGTTCCATGCTGTATGGATCTAAACCTATTTGACCAGATAGATACAGGGTATCGCCCACAAGAATGGCTTGCGAATAGGTGCCAATGGCAGCAGGGGCATTTTCAGTATGGATTACTTGGCGGAACATTAATTTCTCCTTTTATCAAATGGAGCGTAAAACTCTGTCCTTCAGGGCAGAGATATAAGCGATACGACATAAAATGTCGTTGAATTTTTTAAAATCAACACCTTTAATTTAACATGATCTAAAATAAGCTCATGAAAACACTTAAATTACGCATAAAAGACAAACATTGCAAGGTGCTAGACCAATTAGCATCTGAGGTGAACTTTGTTTGGAATTATGTGAATGATTTGAGTTTCAAACACCTGAAAAGAACAGGTGACTTTTTCTCAGCATTTGATATGACTCAATACACAAAAGGAACTTCAAAATTGTGTGGTTTGCATAGTCAAACAGTGCAAGGGATAACAGAAGAATATGTTGATAAAAGAAGACAACACAAGAAAGCAAAGCTGAAATGGCGTGTGAGTAACAGGAAGTCAGCAAGACGTTCGCTTGGTTGGATACCATTTAAAAAAGTAGCGATTAAATATGCTGATGGATATGTGCAATACGGCAAGCAGAAATTTAAGCTATGGGATAGCTACGGCATAAGTAAATACAGCGTGAGAACAGACTCATTCATTGAGGATAGTCGTGGGCGCTGGTATGTGTGTCTTGTTGTGGACTCACCTAAACAAGACAAACCAACGGCAACTAAAGCGATTGGTATTGATCTTGGTCTAAAAGACGTTGCCACCTGCTCAGATGGTACTGTAATTTCAAATCCTAAGTTTTACCGTAATTACGAGCAGAAATTAGGGATTGCTCAAAGAGCAAGAAATAAAAAACGTGTACGTGCATTACACGCTAAAATTGCCAATTGTCGTAAAGACCATTTGCATAAAGCAAGCACTCTGCTTGTGAAAGAAAATGCACTGATTGTTGTAGGTGACTTAAGTGCGAGCAAACTTGTAAAAACCAAGATGGCGAAATCTGTTTTGGACACAGGATTTTCAGCACTGAAAACAATGCTCAAGTATAAATGCGAGAACGCAGGGGTATTGTTTGAGGAAGTCAGTGAGAAATTCACAACCCAAATCTGTTCGTGCTGCGGTGAAATCACCTCTAGCAGTCCCAAAGGTAGAACAGATTTGCGAATAAGAGTATGGGAATGTGAGTGTGGAAGTATAAATCATCGTGATTTAAATTCCGCTAAGAACATACTTGCGCTTGGGCATGAGCGTCTAGCAGTAGGAATCCGCTTGCTTTAGCTGGAGGATGTCAACATCAACATACATCATATTAGATCAATTCAACTGACAAAAGCATTATCGTTTTAAATGATTAACTGGCTTTAGAGGTTTCAGCAATATTGAGCGGTTGTTCTAAGCGGGTAATACGTGGAAAACCAAAATGCATGCGTAAATCACGAATAATCTTGGCAATCTGTTTACGGTTATGCACCACAATATTTACATAAGTTTTGCCATCATAATTACGCACCATCTCTACACCTGTATGGCCTTTACGACATTGATAAATCAGATCGGAAATCTGTTCATCGTCCATGGCCTGATCAATACAGAGATAGGCAGTAAAGCTGACATCATCCAGATCTTCAGTCGTCCATTGTAGAGGCATAATATTTTCAGGATGCATATGTTGTTCCTGCAATAAATTATGGCAACGGGCACGATGTACAATTAGGCCACGACGAGTCAGATGACCTTGAATTGGATCACCAAGTACCGGGTTGCAGCAATGTGCGTATTTAACATCTACACCTTCTGTACCCTGAATAAGACGACCTGAACTATTCGCATTTTGATGCTGGTCATGTGCGAATAAATGGTTGGCGACCAGTTGTGGTAATAAGTCACCTACAGCAATCTGTTCAAATAGTTGCTCTTTAGTGGGAACATGACGCCATTCCAGTACATTTTTCCAGTCAGCGTCGGTCAGATCGAGAATAGAACACTGGAAAAGTTTTAAGGCACGGTTGAGGGCCTGTTGACCCACAAGGCGCTGTTCATCAATGTCTTGATCGCGCAGGATATTCTGAATCGCGCGACGGGCTTTTTGGGTGTTAATAAAACTGAGCCAGTCCGGGTTTGGGGTTGCAAGAACATCAGTGATAACTTCAACGACCTGACCACTCAATAATGGCGTAGAAAGCGGTTTGGTTTCACCATTAATTTTAGCGCCAATAGCGTGGTTACCCAGGAACAGGCTGGCAGCATAGGCAAAATCAACTGCAGTCGCACCTTGCGGTAATTCATGCAGATGACCGTGAGGGGTATAAACCCAAATTTTTTCCTGATGCAAATAATCCAGTAATTCGCTGAACGTAGTTTTGGCGCATTCACCATCAACCAGTACGTTCAGATTTTGCATGGATGCTTGAATGGCAGAGCGACAGGCTTGAGGGGCATTTTCACCAAGTACGACGCCAAAGCGTGCAGCTTTACGCATCAGTTCAGTTTGAATAGTTAGCGATAAAGTAGTCTTTTCGCCTTTTAAGCGCATGGTTAAAGACTGGTTGCCGCCTGGAAGGGGGCGACGAATATTGTCCTGATAATTTTGAACTGTAAAACTCTCAGTCAGAATATCTGCGAGACGGTCACAGTCGGCAATGCTCTGTAAGATAATTTCAAATGCGTGGCTATGTGTAAGTTCCTGCAGATCAATATCATTTTTTACAAAATGGCGTAATAGTTCGATATTATTATTTTTCTTTTTAACCCGGCCTTCAATGGCATATTGCTGTAGTAGTTCGTTAAGTTTCTGTTCCCATTTGGCCTGATATTCACAACGTTTAGGCTTGGTTTCTAAAAGGGCAGCCTGGACATCATTGTACATATCCAGATCCAGATTCTGATAACAAAGATGTTCCAGATTATCAGCCATTTCATTCATGCCGACCAAGCGTGCCATCGGAACAAAAATTTCAAAGGTTTCACGCGCAATACGGGCACGTTTATCCGGGCGTAGCGCTTCCAGCGTAGTCATGTTGTGATAGCGATCTGCCAGTTTCACAATAATGACACGTGGATCCTGTAAAGTTGCTTGCAGGATTTTACGGAAAGAGGCCGCTTTATTATATTCTTTATCGCTGGAGTGGCTGAGTTTGGTGACCCCATCAACCAGCTCTGCAACCGTGCTGCCAAATTTTTCAGTAATGTCATCTTTATTGAAGTCGGTATCTTCAATGACATCATGCAGCAGCGCTGCCATTAAGGTTTCAGTATCCAGACGCATATGGGCCAGAATACAGCTCACCGCGATAGGGTGCAGAATATAAGGTTCACCACTTTTACGGGTAATGCCATCATGGGCAATATCGGCATAATCACAGGCCGCAAGCACACGTTCGACATCGCTTTCACTTAAGTACGCGTCGATGATGATTTTTAACTGTTGCTTAGCTTCACTGACCTGTGGGCCTGGCATAAAACACCTTTAAAACTGGATTTTTTAACAAATAAAACAGAGAAAGCTCGTATGAAATGTATAACATAAAGTGGGTCAGTTTTTTCATATCAACAAGTGAAAAATTTATACTGACTTTAGAGCTAACCCTTATGTTATAACCGTTCTGCGCAAAATATAAAAGTCACAGAACAAAAAAAGCCTAGTTTAAAACTAGGCTTTTTGGAATGGTTTATTCTTATTGGAAAGAAAAACCATCTAAATTTAGATTATTTGCAGAAAGAGCAAGGTCTAAACTAGAAGTTTGATAATCTTGATCACGTTGTTTCAAAATATCTTTTGATACATGACCTGCAGCGATTTCACGTAAAGCAACTACAGTCGGTTTGTCATTGTCCCATTCTACAGTTGGTTCAATGCCTTGACGTGCCAATTGACGCGCGCGTTTGCTTGCCACTAGTACAAGCTCAAAGCGGTTGTCTACATGGTCTAAACAATCTTCAACGGTTACGCGTGCCATAAGAATTCTCGTTTTGAATAGTAAATTTCAACAGACTGCACAGTATAAAATGCTTTGTCTGGAGACTCAAGTTTTAATCACTGTTCGCTTGGAGTAATTAAAGCCTGGATCAGTTTTTCATGGCGGGACGCTTGCTGGGAAAGCACCAGTCGATTGGCAATAATCACAGACTCAAGATCATGTAATGCTTTATTAAAGTCATCATTGATAATGACATAATCAAAGTTGACATACTGCTGCATGTCTTCGACTGCACAGCTAAGACGGTGTTCAATCACTTCAACAGAGTCTGTACCACGGTTGGAAAGACGCTGACGCAAATCAAACTGGCTTGGCGGAAGAATGAAAATCTGTTTAGATTCAGGAAAAAGTCGACGGACTTGTTGTGCACCTTGCCAGTCAATTTCAAGTAGTACATCATGACCTTTAGCAAGTTGTTCTTTTACAGTCGCTTGTGCTGTGCCGTAATAATTACCAAAGACTTCGGCATATTCAATAAAACCACCTTCCTCGACCAGGTTTAAAAAGTCTTCTTTAGTCGAGAAATGATAATGTACGCCATCGAGTTCGCCAGGTCGTTGACCGCGTGTCGTATGAGAAACAGAAACATGAAGATTGTTGACGCGTTCAAGTAATGCTTTAACGAGGGATGTTTTGCCCGTTCCAGACGCTGCAGAAACGACAAACAAGAGACCCGACATGATATTTTTCCTGATATGATAAAATATCTTCTCTATTTTAGAGTAGACCGGCTTTAAACTAAATAGTTGTACGTCGATTGTTTTACATTTATTTCAATTGTAGCGCCATAAATTGAGTGAGTATTGAGGATTTCTATGGAAATTGTTTTAGCTAACCCGCGTGGTTTCTGTGCCGGTGTGGATCGTGCCATTGCGATCGTGAACCGTGCCCTAGAATGCTTTAATCCACCCATTTATGTGCGTCATGAAGTGGTGCATAACAAATTTGTGGTTGATGACTTACGTCAGCGCGGTGCGATCTTTGTCGATGAGCTAGATGAAGTTCCAGATGACAATATCGTGATTTTTAGTGCACATGGGGTGTCTAAGGCTGTGCAGCAGGAAGCCGAACGCCGAGGTTTAAAAGTTTTTGATGCGACCTGTCCATTGGTCACTAAAGTACATATTGAAGTGACCAAATATGCCCGTGAGGGAGTAGAAGCGATTCTGATTGGTCATGAGGGTCACCCAGAAGTTGAAGGCACTATGGGGCAATATGATAAAAATAATGGCGGTGACATTTATCTGGTCGAAGATGAAGATGACGTCGCTGCTTTAACAGTTCGTAATCCTGAGAAAGTCGCTTTTGTGACCCAAACGACTTTGTCGATTGACGATACAGCGAAAGTCATTGATGCGCTTCGCAGAAAATTTCCGAATATTCAAGGCCCACGCAAGGATGATATTTGCTATGCGACACAAAACCGTCAGGATGCTGTACGTGATTTAGCTGCACGTTGTGATGTTGTGTTGGTTGTAGGATCACCGAATTCATCCAATTCAAATCGCTTGCGCGAACTGGCGGAACGTATGGGTAAAGCAGCCTATTTGGTTGATAATGCAGATGAGCTCAAGCAGGAATGGTTTACCAATATTTCTAAAATTGGGGTAACCGCAGGTGCTTCCGCCCCGGAAATTTTAATTAAGCAGGTGATTCAGCGTTTACAGGATTGGGGTGCACAGGCACCCAAAGAGCTGGATGGGCGAGAAGAGAATATTACATTTAGTCTGCCAAAAGAGTTACGTATTCCTGTAACACAGGCTTAAATTGTTAACTATTTAACAATTTATTTTTTATTAAAAAATAAGCAGATAGCTATAATATGACAGTTATCTGTTTTTTTATGCCATTTATCTGCTCTGTGTGGGTTTTGTAACTTTCATGGGTATTATTTTAACTGGGTAGAAGTTTTAGCTTGGGGGAGCGCATGCAGAAAGAAAAAGGATTTACCTTAATTGAGCTGATGGTGACGATTGCTGTATTGGCGATTGTTGCAAGTATAGCTGCTCCTTCTATGAATGATTTTAGAAAGAACCAACAGTTAAAAGAACAGGAAAATAAAATTAAATTGGCACTCACAGAGGCGCGTACAGAGGCACGTTTGCAAAATAAACCTATGACAGTTGTGTTTAGTGCATCAAGTTCGGGTGCATCTAATACAATTTTTGTTGATGTAGATAGTTCTAAATTTAATTTTAATATGAAGAATAAAAAAATAACTTTTTACAGTAATGGTTTGGCTGACACTTCTGAGGGATCATGTTTGAGTATTTCTGATATTGATGGGGAGCGAACTAAAGCATTAAAAATAGAAAAATTGGGAATACTTTCAACTAGTAACAGTTGTTCTTGAGGTTGAGTGAATGATAAGTAGTCAAAAAGGTGTGGGCTTAATTGAAATTATTACTTCTTTAGTCATTCTTGCAATCGCTGCTATGGGATTTGTTGCCTTGCAATATCGAACCTTGGAAATGGCATCCGAATCTTTAAGTCGTGTTGAAGCTGTCAATATAGCTCGGAATTTATCTGAGCGGATGTATGTGAGTCGTACCTCTTATACGAATTGTTTTAAAGGGTCATGTTCTGGAGATACATTTGCAGGTAAGGATTGGAATGAAATGCATGAGTTGGCAGCCGCTAGAGGTATGAATATAGGAGTCTATAAATGTCCAGAAACGACAAATGGGCGTCAATGTATTTATGTTGCTTGGGGCGAGACAGATGCTAAGCCTGGTTCTTGCACTGAAACTGCTAAATTTGCATATAAGTCTGATGCCAAGTGTGTAGTGGTGGAGGCATTCAATGAATAAATCTCATCAGGGCTTCACGCTTATTGAGCTTATGGTGTCACTTGTACTTGGCTTGATTATCGTTGGTGCTGCGTTTCAGATGCTAATTTCTGGGCAACGTAGTTTAGCCTTTCAGGAGTCTATTCAAGGTCTACAAGATAATGCAAACATAGGTATCAATTACGTTGCCGATGATATCAAGCTGGCTAATCTTAATTTAAGGTTTAGTGAAATAAAACCAAGCCAAGTCTCTGGACTTGTTGTAAAAAGTGCCAATTATCTGAATGGTGCAACAACGAGTACAACCGTATCCGGTACAGGGTCAGCCTCAGATTTTGTAAGCACCACGAGTGATGTGTTGGTGATTCAATACAAACCTGACCCATCCAAAGAATATGATTGTGAAGGAAATACGATCAGTGCAAATGATGTTGTTGTTCAACGCTACTTTGTAAGACGTGATGATAACGGCGCGACACATGATTATGTTTTAGCATGTGATGCAGGAAAATATAAAGAGGGTGTTGCGTTATCTAGCTTAGATGGTAAAGGTCAAATTATTATGAAAGGAGTTGATCTTTTTAAAGTGCGTATAGGTGTTAAAGATAAAGATAATAATTTGTCATATAAAACTTTAGGTGAATTTGCTGACGAACCTAATACATCTAAAGCAGTTTCTTTACAGATTGGGATATTATCCCGCTCCTTAGATAGTATTAGTGGCAATTCAGAAGAAAAGTTAAAGCACAATATATTAGGTAAACCTTACACAATCACTAAGCCAAGTACAGTAAAAACAAAATATGTTTGGATTCCAGTTGAACGTACGATTGCGCTTCGTAATGGACTGGGGGAAGAGTTATGAACAAAGTCAATCAGCAAGGTTCAACAATTATTGTGGTTATGGTGGTTGTTATTTTACTAACGATCATTGGTGCTATGGCCATGCGTGGCGGTATGTTTGGTCTAAGAATTGCGACCAATAGCCAAGTGAATAACATTATGGACCAAAATAATGATGCCTCTTTTTATTATATTGAAAATTTAGATTTTATTAAGAAGCAATTGGTTGGAATGGGATTATTTGGATTCCCTAAAATGGCTGATAATCGTAATAAAGAATTAGTACTTTGCTATCGTGGAAGTTCTACGAAATTCTATCAACTTGGTAAGGCAAGTCTAATTTATTCAGAACTTGAAAGTGGTTCTGAAACAGTGAAAAAAGAGCATATTGGGGGCTCTTCAAATATGGGGTTCTGCCAAGTTGATTCTTCTAAGTCTGACTTTGTAAGTGGTCGTGGTGCTGCAATGACTCAAATCGCTGTGCGTATATCAGGTTATTCAGAGGATGAGCCATTTGCGCATTATCAAATCGGGACAGATGCTGAAACAGGAAAATTAGAGGACACATTACGTGTGGTTGTAAGCTCAACTACTGTTATGCCAGTACTTAGCTCTGCAACGGATACCACCATAAATAATTGTATGCAGAACTTAAGTTATATCGATGATCCAGATTCTGACTTGCAGACGGTTTCAAAATGTTTGAGCGGTGCAAGTGTTCCATTCAAGACTCAAGTTGCAGAATATAATTTGGGTCAATTCATTAAAAAATATTCTGCTCCAGCAAGCTCTTAGGAGAGCCGTTATGAAAATTAGCACACAGATGAAAAAAAAATGGATGCAATTTAAAGTATCGGCTTTATCTGCATCAGTGACAGTTTTAATTGTAAGTGGTATTCCTACTCAAATCTCAGCGTCCGATATTGATATTTATCAGGCGGGTGGTACTGGAAATATCGATGTACATTTCATGCTTGATATTTCAGGGAGTATGGGGGTCTATTCATTATTCGATGACTACCAATACTATGATTCTGACAATAAAGTAAAAAAACTAGGCCAAAGTTGCGAAACGAAAGAAGTTAATTATGGAGGATTTGAAAAGGTAAGTACTTTTACAGCGAATAAAGGTATAAAGGTGATCACCTTCACAAGTTATGGAAACGGGAAGAATTATAAAAAAGATGGAAGTAATTACTATTACGTGGGTAGTGGTGGAGATTATAAAATAGATGATTATTATGATGCTAAACGTGGGGATAGATCTAATTTATATGTCTGGAAAGATAACTTGGTGACTAAATCTGTGGAATCTTGTAATGATGAATATGCTTGTAAGGGGGCATTATTCCAGCAAAATAGTACCTACTATATTTACAATGGTGAATATTTGCCAGAAAATTTAACTGTTCAATTTGGTGGAAATGAATATATTTATGCCCCTCAAGGAGAAGCCTATTGTCGAGTAGAATTAGGTGTAATGGGAACATCAAATGTAGAAGAAGAATATAAAAATAAAATTAAAAGATCTTGTGAACCAGAAAGCTCCGGTTCAGATACATATAGGTGCTTAACAAGACTAGCAAAAATGAAAAAAGGTTTACTTGAGTTAGTGGCTAGTGATACGACTCAATCCCATATGAATTATAGTTTAGGTTATTATCCATTAACAGATAATACACAAAATGGTGCTGTCATTAATTTTGGAACCTCAACAAACCAAAAAAAATTCTTAGCTATGGATAAAGAGGGTAAGCAAAAGTTTTTAACCGAAATTACCAAATTAAAAGCATTTGGTGGGACTCCAATTTCGCAAGCTTATGAAGTTTCCAGGGGGCTGTTTGATAAAACTGCTGTAAATGCCAAACAAAGCTGTTTAGGTCAAGGGATATATTTCTTGACCGATGGGGAGCCTAGTAGTGCTGGTAATAATTATTGGTCAAATATCCATACTAATGCCGCTTCTAAAAGGACGGTGAATGGTGTATTAACAGCAACAGTAGGGTTTGGTGGAGGATATGACTTAAAAGAAAGTGGAGGAAATGGGGGATTCTTCAAATGTGACTCATTAACTAAAAATGATCATAAGTCATTATGTAAGTGGGGAGAAAAAGCACAGAGCAATGGAAATGGTGGATTTTATAATGCTCAATCAACACAGGATCTTGTAAAAAGTATTGAACAATTTGTTGATGATGTTTCTGTGGAAATCGAAGGTTCTACCATGGGAACCAATACTATTCCTGTGGATGCATTGAATCCAACACAATTACAAAACTATTCATATTTCCCGATGTTTAAACCAATTGCTGGAGGTAAAGAGCAGTTATGGGCTGGCAACCTCAAGAAATTTAAAGTTAAAACTAGTACGGGTACAGTTGTAGATCAATCAGATAAGCCTGTATTTAAAGATGGAAAAATACAAGAAAAATTAAGTGATTATTGGTATGAAAGTGCGGGTAGCTCTGATGATGATGTATATATGGCTTGGGGCGGTTTACTAAGTAAGCTTAAAGTTCATCATAAGCCATTAATCACATCTGGAAATTTGGGTTCTAATCGGAATGTTTATTTAGATGTTGGGGTTAATAATGGCAGTGCTTTAAAGCATGCAGTGGCCGATGTTCTTAAAGGTAGTGAAACTTTAGAAAATAAAAAACACTATTTATATGGGTTATTGGGGTATTCAAAACTCACCCAAAGTGATTTCGATGCATTGGCAAGTAAATCATACAATGACCAAGTAAGCTATTTACAGACAAAAACAGCCAATCAAGACTTCCAAATGGGATCTGTGATTCACTCAACGCCAATCATGTTGACGCAAAAAGGTACCTTTGAGGAAAAAGATGGTGAATATGGTGTTTCTGAGCGGGAGGACTATATTTTAGCAGGGACGACACAAGGTCTAGTTCAGGTTGTAAATGCAGATAATGGTAAAGAAGTCTTTAGCTTCTTACCAAGCGAGTTTTTAACACGCCAAAATAACTCTCAAGAAAAAGGTTTTGCAGAATCTTTGGCAATGGGGCGTTTTTCAACACAAAATACTGATAATTTCTTTTATGGTGTAGATGGACCATGGGTAGCCCATACTGAATACGAGTATAGCTTTGAAGGTGATAAAGAAATTATGACTGCTAAAAAGCAATATGCTTATGGTGGTCTACGTATGGGTGGTAGAAGTTATTATGCACTGGATTTAACTAATTTGGGCAAGACCTCTGGAAAACCAAAACTTCTATTTGCTATTAAACCGGATGATCATACGACTGGAGCTTTGTCTTATATGGGAGAAAGTTGGTCAAAACCAGTCATCACTTATATTCCTTGGAAAGGTCAGAAAAAGTTAGCCATGATTGTAGGTGGTGGCTATGATCGCTTATATGAAAAACAGCTGAGTAACACTGAATTAAGTGGAACTGTTAAAGGAAATGGAATCTATATCTTTGCTGCTGAAGATTTGGATACTAATACCAAAGCGGGTACTTTGTTGTGGTGGGGAAGTAGTGATGCTACTTCTAAAGGTGGTGCTATTGAGTCTAAAGAAATTAAAGCAATGACACATAGTATTCCATCACGTGTGAAAGCGGTCGACCGTAATGGTGATGGTATTACAGATCACTTGTATGTGGGTGATTTGGGTGGACAGGTTTTCCGTATTGATTTTAATTCAAAGTTGGGTTCAAGTGCGGCGAGTAGTAACCTAGTATATCAAGCAAACAAAATAGCAGACCTAAATACCACTGGTAAATCTCCAAGACGTTTCTATGAGGCTCCAACATTTACAATTCATAAAGATGACAACGGCAAACGTTTTGCAATGGTGACATTGGCTTCAGGAGATCGTAGTAGTCCATTAGACACGGGCACGTCTTATCCTCAAGATTATGTTGTTGCAATTAAGGATGATACTGTGACGTCTAGTCCAATAGGTACTCCTACATTAATTACCGTAGATTCGATGCACGATATAAGTGGTACTGGTAGCTTTAATAAAGGTACTCATAAAGGCTGGTTTTTTCCAATGCCTAAGTCAGATGGGAAACAATTACGTGGTATAGAGGAAGGAATTGCAATCGATAATGACCTGTATTATTCAGTGTTCAATCCAGATGCGAGTACAGCGAAAGAAGAGGGTGGAGCAGATGATTGTACGGGTGGTGTAACAGGAAAAAGTATCGCATATAAATTCTGTCTGCCATACGGTGATAAAACTTGTTTTGGAGCCACTTCATCAAGTAATCCGGAAAAAATTGCTGAATTGGGGGCTGGTATTATTGGTTTGACATTTGGTGCAGGTCGGACTCAGGTGAATCATAGAACCCTTATTTTCAATAAAGATGTTAGCCCAGCACCTCCAGAGTATGTGGTGTCGGATAAATTAGTACCGAAACGTTGGTTTGAATATTTACCATTTAATTCTGGTGGTGAATAGTTATGAAAATCAACCAAGGCTTTACTCTGATAGAGTTAATGATTGTAGTTATAATTCTAGCTATCTTGGCAGCCATTGCACTGCCAAGTTATCAGGCTCAAGTTCGTAGAGGTAATGAAAAGCTTGCTTTGCAACAAATCGCTGATTTGAGTCTTGAGCTTGAGAAAGAGAAGTCACGTAACTTTAGTTATGAAGGTATGAATGGAAAAAGTGTGTCAGCTAATGTAGGAACCAAGCTGATCTATACAACGACTGTCACATCTAGCCTAAGAAAATGGTCGATTAAATCTTGTGTGAATCAGACTTTAGATGATGCTGGTTTGTATAAAAATTATGCATCAAATAGCCAGGGAGCAACATGTGAATGGTCCGATACTTCTTGTACAGTACCATCTAAATGCCAATGAGGGATCAAATGAAATCATATAAACAAGGTTTTACGCTCATTGAATTAATGATTGTTGTGATCATAATTGGTATTTTGGCTGCAATTGCTTATCCAAGCTATACGGGTTACCAAGAAAGAACCAAACGCGTTGAAGCTCAAAGTGTGATGTTAGATATTGCGCAACAGTTATCCACATATAAAGTTGCTCATGGTAGTTATAGTGGTATATCTACTGCAACTTTTATTACGCCAAAAGTTTCTGATGATGTTAAAAAGAATTATACATTGGGCTTAACATTGTCAAATGATAATCAAGTATGGACGATGGAAGCAATTCCTCAGGCCACTACAGGTAAGCTAACTTTGGATAGTAAAGGTAATCAATGCTGGGTCAAAACCTCAGACCCATGTGCATCTTGGGACGGTAAATAAATTCAAAACTGTGGATAACCAATTTTTAATCTTTCATTCAGGGCAAAGTTCAAGTAAAATATTGCCCTCTATGAAAGGGGTTTGAAGTGTTCCGGTGGTCGGTACATGAATAATCCGTAAAAACTATAAGGTTCTATCATGGTTGTTATTCGTCTTGCACGCGGTGGTGCTAAAAAACGTCCGTTCTATCAAATCATTGTGACTGATAGCCGTAATGCACGTGACGGTCGTTTCATCGAACGTATCGGTTTCTTCAACCCTACAGCTCAAGGTAAAGCAGAAAAACTTCGTTTAGATGCTGACCGTTTTGCTCACTGGGTTTCTCAAGGTGCTCAACCTTCTGAACGTGTTGCTTCTTTAGCTGCTCAAGCTAAGAAAGCTGCAGCTGCTGCTTAATTTTAAGGTAGCAGGTAGCCCATGACACCAACACAGAATGTTCCCGAAGATCGTATTCAGATTGGACAGTTACGTTCAGCATATGGATTAAATGGGTGGCTCTGGGTCTATTCCAATACAGAACCTATGAGCAACATATTTGACTACCTTCCTTGGTACATTGAGACCAAAGCAGGTTGGCAAATTGTCGATGTAAAACGTTGGAAACCACATGGCAAGGGCTTGGTTGTTTCGCTAAAAGGTGTGAGTGATCGTACCGCAGCAGACGGCCTGGTGGGTGCTAATGTCTGGATTTCTAAATCGCAACTGCCTCAACCAGGCGTGGACGAGTATTACTGGTCTGATTTGAAAGGTCTAACTGTGTTAGGTCTGGATGAAGAAGAACAGGAAGTGAATCTCGGTCAAATCCATGAAATGTTTGAAACAGGTGCCAATGACGTGATGGTAGTTCGCGCTACTGCTGACAGCGTCGATGGCGAAGAGCGAATGATTCCATGGCATAAAGATGTGGTACAGCGGGTTGATCTCGAAGCTGGTCGTATCTACGTAAATTGGGGCGTAGATTATTAATCCTTAAAAAGGGTTAACACAGCAGGAAAATGAGGAGTCTGCGGTGTTCTTTGCAGTCATTACGCTTTTTCCTGAAATGTTTGAAGCGATTACAGCCTACGGTATTAGCGGGCGCGCAGCAAAACGTGATTTGATGCAAATTCATTGTATTAATCCACGAGAATTTGCTGAAGGGAACTATAAACGGGTGGATGAACGTCCATTTGGTGGTGGTCCCGGTATGGTGATGATGGCTGAGCCATTAGCGAAAGCAATTCATCGTGCCAAAGAGCTTGCAGCGCAAGCGGGTGCAGTTAACGTTCCTGTGGTGTATATGTCACCACAAGGAAAAACCTTAAATGAACCTGCGGTACAGGACTTCGTTAAATATGACGGACTGATTGTATTGTGCGGACGTTATGAAGGTGTCGATGAACGTTTGATCCAGAAATATGTTGATCAGGAATGGTCGATTGGAGATTACGTGTTATCGGGTGGTGAGCTCCCTGCGATGGTTTTATTGGACAGTATTATCCGGAGACTTCCGGGTGCAATGTCAGATGAACAATCACACGTACAAGACTCATTTGTGGATGGTCTGTTAGATTGCCCACAATATACCAAGCCAGACCATTTTGAAGGTATGGATGTACCGGACATCTTGAAATCGGGACATCATGCCAATATTGAAAAATGGCGGTTTTTGCAGCGATATCAGCGCACTTTGGAACGCCGGCCTGAATTGGTAGAAAAAGTTGAACTGACCAAGCAGCAAAAGAAATGGCTAAAAGATTTAAAAAGTGGCAACAACTAATCCTGTTGTCCAAATCTGTATTTAAGCAATGTTGTTTAAATATTTAAAATAGGCTCTTTATGCATTGAAGCGGTCAAGCATAAAGGGAAAGTCAATCGGGTCTATGCGATTTAGCCTCTATACCCAGCGATAATCAGACCTCTTCTGACTCGCACATATTGGAGATACCCCATGAGCGGTAAGCATCCTTTAGTACAAGCTGTTGAAAATGCTCAGCTTAAACAAGACATCCCAGCTTTTGCACCAGGTGACACAGTAGTTGTCCAAGTAAAAGTAAAAGAAGGCGACCGTGAACGTCTACAAGCGTTCGAAGGCGTTGTCATTGCTAAGAAAAACCGTGGTCTGAACTCTGCGTTCACAGTACGTAAAATTTCTAGCGGTGTTGGCGTTGAGCGTGTATTCCAAACTCACTCTCCAATCGTTGCTAAAATCGAAGTGAAACGTCGTGGTGACGTTCGTCGTGCTAAACTTTACTACCTACGCGAATTGTCTGGTAAAGCTGCACGTATTCGTGAAAAATTGCCAGCTCGTAAACAAGGTTAATTTTAGCCTTGCTTTTAAGCAAAAAAATGCGCCTTTGGGCGCATTTTTTTATGTTTGCTTTTATCTGGATTTATTCGAAATGTTCCTGCAAAGGCAAGATCATGGCATCCAAAATATCCAAGAAAATTTTATGAATAAACATCAGGAATAATACAAAATATCCCCAAGACTGGAATCCTGCATTAAAAAGTTGAATGCAAATAAAACATTGTGTGATAGCCAGTAAAATACTGATCCATACATTTGCGATAATATGTCGATGACAAGAGGGACAATAATAAGGCTCATATTTTTTAAATTGAAAAGGATTAATCACTTTTCGTTTGCAACAGGGGCAGGTTCTTTTAAATCTGTTTTTGATTTCTATAGAAGGTATCTGCATTTATTTTATTTCACAGTTCTTTTTATATTTGATGAATATTTTATATGCAGTTTAATCATGATTAACAAGTAAATTTTAAGAAAAAATTTAGCGAAAAATAAGATGGAAAAAGCCTCTGGATGAATAGAGGCTTGTGTAGCTCTATAAACCTTGCAGTTTTAAGCGGTTGGCATGCTGGCGATAAACATCGACTGGGTCTGGAGCAAAGACATTTTTTAACCCGAGTAACTGGTTCACTTCGTCCAGGTGGTTCCAGTTGTAGTTATCCCGAATGGTTTTACCGAATTTGGCACTACAGCGGGAGACCAGACCATCATTTTCCTTGCCGCCATCAATGAGCAGGGCTGTAACTTTGAGTGCTGAATCAGGATCGAGCGGGTTGGTAACTTGGCCTACACCTGTGAATGAATAGTTGTAGATACCTTTTTGTTGATATGCACCTTCACCACAGGTGGTAGTCGGCATACCAATGGGATATCTCTGATTAAAGTTCGCAGAGCCCAATGCCGTTAAACTGCTGCCACCCGCAAGTGAATCATGCGGATAAGAGTTTGGGTCCAGGCCTTGAGCCCAGGTAATGGCTTTAGAAACCAGATTTATTGTGCCGACCAGTGGCGCTTCAATAGCAGTCCCTTCAGCTTTTAGAATCAGGTCTGCAACCGGTGAACCTTTGTGCGGTGCACCTACTGTGGTTAATGAAGCCACCAGTTTAGGTTCTGAACCGGCCACATAACGAATTGTTGGGCCACCATGTGAGTGTCCGATCAGATTAACTTTATCTGCTCCGGTAATTGCGGCAATTTCCTTGACCTGCTCCAAAAGTTGTTCACCGCGAATTTCAGATGAGTTAAAAGGGGAGACTCGCGTTGCCCAAACATTCGCACCATTACGGGCCAGATCAGGTAAAATCTGATACCAATAGTCCAGTCCAAACTGGTCAGTGCCAACCCGAATGAAACCCGCCATGCCGTGTGAAAATACAATCGGATATTTGGTTTTGGCATATTGTGAACTGGCTTTCGCCGTCACCTGACTGGCCTGGGTAGAGGCATGAGCCGTAAAGCAGGCCGCTGCCATGAGCAGACCTGTCGTTAATACTCCATATTTCATCATTATTTCCTCATTCTTGTTGTTGTGTTAAGGCGATCCTCGCCATAATGTGGGGAATAGCCAGCTGAAAAGCTGACCCATTAAGCGTTTTGAGTGTTTTATCTCCCTATTTTTTTAAGTGAAAATAACGAAAAAGCCCTTATATCCGTAGATATAAGGGCGATGAAAATTATAGATTCTGAAGTTTTAAACGATTGGCATGTTGACGGTACATCGCCACCGGATCCGGAGCAAACAGGCCTTTAAGACCAAACATCATATTGGCCAGATCGGTATGGTTCAGCTTGTACTGGTCATTAATCACCTTACCAATGAATGCACTACAACGGGCAACCATGCCATCGTTGTCTTTATTGCCGTAAGATAAAGGGCCAAGCTGCATCAGGATGGTATCGATATCCAGTGCATTGGTCGCTTGAGCCACACCGGTCCAAGAATAATAATAGATACCGTTACGGTCTTTTGATTTCAGGTTCTTATTACAGTTTTCTGTGGAGGCTAAGACACCATCCTGCACCATCTGTTTGGCCACGCTGGCATTAAAAGAGCTGGAGCCAGTTTGGGTCAGGGATTTCATGGATGCATCGAAATCAATTTCCAGTTCAGGTTTGAACTGTCCCAGTGCGATCAGTGGCCCAATAATATAATCACCGAGAACATTAAAAGCAGTGCGGGTAAGAGTATTGTTCTGAATATCATCGGCCACTTTAGAGCCATGATAGGTGCCTGCAACCCCCGTAATGGATGCAATCTGCTGCGGTCGAGTCGCTGCCACATAGAGTACAGTCGGGCCACCATGGGAGTGACCGATGAGATTGATTTTTTCCTTCCCTGTAATTGCCAGCACTTCATCGACCTGATGAATGAGCTGTTCACCACGGTGGGTCGTGGTATTGGCAGGCGACAATTGGGCGGCAAACACGGTAGAGCCATTACGAGCCATATCCGGCAGAATCTGATACCAGTAATCTAAGCCAATGGTATCAGTACCTATGCGTTGCCAGCCTAGCCAGCCATGCACCATCAGAATAGGATATTTGGTTTTGGCATAGTCTGATTTGGCTTTTTCAGTGACCTGAACTGCACTTGCTGCCGCCTGGGTTTGTGTTGAAAAGCCAAAACCGAGGCCTGCTGCCAAGGAAAGCGCCAGCATCTGTGTTGTTTTAATAAAAGTACGCATAACCGTTCCTTTGTTCATTTTATTGTTATAAAAAGCAATCATTGCTCGGGAGTATTGATGCACGATAAATATTGAAGTTGGATGTCTCGATCGTGCAGACCTAATCTTCAATCACGCGCAAAAATTATTATTTTGAAGCAGAAGCATTTTTTCATGCTGATGAGCCAATTCCATGTCATTTCGGGCCATGCCTGATGAGCATTTATGAGTCCATAAATTTGCAATTTATATACGTATGTATTTTATTGTTAACTCCTTGAAATATAAGATTGATGAATGTTTAGGTTGAAATAGTTAGAAACAAATAACAATGTTAAAAAAAGTAATCAGCCCAAGAAAATCAAGGCTTTCAGAGAGAAATGGCTCTGTCAAACTCTCAAAATAGAGGGTCAGCGTTACTGTTTTTATATAAGAGATGAGACAAAAAAAAGGGAATAAGAGAAGATATTCGACGCCGTAGCAGTACTGTGTAGCTACGGCGTCAATGAGCAATTTTAGCTGAAAATTAATTGGCAAAGGGTAGGGTCCCACCCTGATCATGTACCTGTTCAAATGTACCTACACGAAGCCGTTCTTCAGGGCGCTGGAAATGTTTCTGACGCAACTGATCAACTGCCTGCTGTTTGGCATTTTCACTCAGGCCACTTTTTAGGATGTTATCGCGCTCGCCCAAGTAACGCGTCACACTGGATTTCCAATTCGCACGTTCATCATCAAGTTTTTCCAGACGTTGGGTTGCTTCAGGACCGACCAGATTCAGTCGCATCTGACGGATTTCTTCCGCAGAACCACCTCGGGCTTTAATATCAGCCGTAAGTTTACGCAGATCTTCCAGTTTATTCAGCTGCTCCAGATTTTCTTGCCAGTCCTGCGGTAACTGTGCAAATAGTTCTTTTAGTTTCTGGGCTTTTTCTGCTTCGCTCAGTTGTTTATCCGCCATGACTGCCATACGGTCTAAGGTATATTCATGATAGGTATCTTCAGTGCCAAACAGTCCTTCAATTTCATAATCAGAGAAAAAGCGCTTACGCAGATTCTGGGTGTTGGCATAGATACTGCGGTAGTAAGCTGGATCTTCTTGATCCAGACCTACAGGTGGAGTCAGTTCTCCCAAACCTTGACGATACTGGATATAACGGTTCCAAAGATCCAGAACTTGTGAGAGTGCAGGATCCTGATAATTTTGCTGAATATAGGCTTTAAAATCTCGCTGGATTTGTTCGAGGGTTTTTTCCCCATATTGGGTAATAAAATATTCAAAACAGTTACGGGTCTGTTCATTGACAATCAGGCGATTGCTGGCATCCATCTGCATCTGGCAATTAATTTCCGTATCCTGCTGGCTTGGACTCGGGAATATATTATTTACGGGGCCATTGGCCAGTGCTGCTGCCTGTTGAGCGCTGCTTTCATTGGTGGATTGCGGGCCCGAGACACGTGCCTGTGCTTCATCCCTGGGCGCAAGCCATAGAATCAGGGTAATCAAGCACAATACGATGAGCGCAATCACGATCCATAGTTTATATTTCTGCATATCCTATGCACCTTTATTTTAATTATCGGATTATTTTAAATTTTGCATTCGGCAGGATAGGAGATATTGCACCTTATATGCTGTAGAAAAGTTGTAAATAATTGGCAGGGGTTTTACCATTGCGCCAATTTATAAAATGTCTGACTTTTTGCCATGAAAGCTTCATCTCCTAAAATTCAGCGTCGTCATATCAGCGGTGTATTTCTATTAAATAAGCCTCTAGGCATCAGCTCGAATGCTGCATTGCAAAAAGTACGCTGGTTATATCGTGCGCAAAAAGCTGGACATACTGGTGCACTAGATCCCTTGGCCTCCGGTCTTTTACCGATCTGTCTGGGTGAGGCGACCAAATTTTCGCATTATCTGCTGGATTCAACCAAGCGTTACCAGACCACAGTTTTTCTGGGACATAGCACTACGACAGGTGATGTCGAAGGAGAGATTCTGCTGGAAAAACCGGTCCCTAAACTGAATGAAGAGTTGATTCAGGAGACAATTGCCAAGTTTGTTGGTGAGATCCAGCAAGTGCCACCGATGTATTCGGCTCTGAAAAAAGAAGGTCGTCCGCTGTATGAGTTGGCGCGTAAGGGCATTGAAATCGAACGTGAAGCACGTCCAATTACCATTTATGCAATTGAGCTTTTATCTTTGACTGAAAATAGTATTACGCTGGATGTGACCTGTTCTAAAGGCACTTATATCCGGGTACTCGGCGAAGATATTGCCAAAGCACTCGGTACTTATGGTCATCTGACTTATCTGCACCGGATTCAAACCGGTCATTTTGACCTTATTCCAAGATATACCATTGAATATCTGGAAAGCTTGACTGAGGCAGAACGTGAAGCACTATTACTGCCAGCTTATGCACCGGTACAGCATTTCCCGCAGATTCAGGCACCGGAAGGCCGTGCAGAATATTTTAGCCGAGGTATGGAAAGTAATATCGATCATCCGGCAGAGCCACAGGTGTTGGTCTTTGATGGTGAGAAATGCTTAGGCCTGGCTGAAATCACGGATAAAAAACGTCTGGTACCTAAACGTGTTCTTAATCTCTAGGCGCGTTGAATAACAATGGACATCGAGATTATCCTCAGTCTGGTGCTTTTTGCCTTTATGGCCGGAGCGATTGACGCTGCTGTCGGTGGTGGCGGTCTGATCCAGATCCCGGCGATTATGAGCAGTCTGCCGCAGTTGCAACCTGCCACGGTATTTGGCACTAACAAGCTGGCCTCTATTTTTGGTACAGGCTCGGCAGCCTTTTCCTATCTTAGACAGGTCAAACTGCCATGGGTTTTACTTGGTGTAATTGCGCTGTGCAGCTTTATTAGCTCATTTATTGGAGCAGCCAGTGTCACCTTGATTCCGGTGGATATTCTCAAGCCTTTTGTGCTGATTATGCTGATCGTGATTGCGATTTATACTTTCATGAAAAAGCAGTTTGGTCGGGTACATGTCGAGCAAAAGCTGAATAAAAAGATGCTGATACTGGCAGCACTAGGCAGTCTGGCCATCGGTTTTTATGACGGAATTTTTGGCCCAGGCACGGGCAGTTTCTTTATCTTTTTCTTTATCCGTTATCTGAGCGTGGATTTCTTGCATGCCTCAGCTTTATCGAAAATTGCCAATTTCACTACTAATCTCGCGGCACTGAGTTTCTTTATTCCTACAGGTCATGTGCTATTTCTGGTGGGTGCCATGATGGCAGCTGCGAATATTTGCGGTTCGCTATTAGGAGTTAAACTGGCCTTTAAATATGGCAGCGGTTTTATCCGGATTCTGTTTCTGATCCTGGTCAGTTTGCTGATTTGCCGTATGGCTTATCAGATGTTTTTAGCCTAAAAATAGATGTAAACTATTCTCAATATTAAAGTTTTTTATACAAATTCGCCTTATAAATATTCCTGACCATTTGCCGGTTTCACTCTATGCTGAAGCAAAGGCATGACAAAAACAGGAGAAAAATTACATGACCACCATTTTTGAAGCATTAAGGGAAAGTCATGAAATCCAGCGTGATCTGGCAGAAAAATTACTGCAAACTTCGGGGGATTCGCCAGAACGTCGTGAGTTGTTCAAGCAGCTGAAGAATGAACTGTTTGCGCATGAAACCGCAGAAGACCGTTACTTTTATATTCCCTTGATGATGACAGATCCCGGCCTGAACATTACCCGTCACGCCTTGGCAGAACATCATGAGATGGATGAAATGATTGAGGAACTGACTGAAACTGAATTTAGTAGCCCAAGCTGGATTGCAATTGCCAAGAAACTGTCAGATAAGGTACATCATCATTTGAAAGAAGAAGAGCATGCTTTCTTCCAGCAGGCCGGAAAAATTCTGGGAGATGAACAAAAGCAGGCTCTAGCGGATCAGTACAAAACTGAATATCAGCGTTATAAAGAAATGAAAAAAGACATGCTGGTTAAAAGCTAATATTTAAATTTATTTAAATTCAAATTTTCATGACAAAAAAAGATGGCCAGAGTGCCATCTTTTTTTATTTATTCAGCTTTCTATTTTCCGGGTTTTATATTGCTGTCGTGCTTCCCGCATGGTCACGCCAACTGAAGCCAGCATAATACAAACCAGTGCGACGGTTTGAAGTAGCGTAATTTTTTCACCCAGCAAAATAAAACCTACCAGTGCCGCCAGAGCTGGAGACAGACTGGAAAGCGTACCATAACTGGTTTTATTCAAGTGCTGAAGCGCTTTTAAATCCAGCGCATAAGGAATGGCTGTTGCCAGCACTGCGATGGTAATGGCCTTGCCCCAATATTGAGTATCAATCAAAGCAGAGGTGTTGTTATATAGGCCGATTGGTAGTAAACACAGGGCTGAAATACTGATGGCAATCGTCAGTGCATGCATCCCGATATTTTGCTGTACCACGCGTTGCCCAAAATAGATATATAGGGCCCAGCAGAGGCCGGCCCCTAAGGCGCAGGCTGCACCAAACAGGTCAAAGTTACTGCTATTGGCTTCCCCCCATGGCACCATCAGCACAATACCTAAAATTGCCAGTAATACCCAGACATAGTCCTTACGGTTCTGAATCGAAATTAAGGCCAAGCCTAGCGGGCCAATAAATTCCAGTCCGACCGCAATTCCTTGCGGGAGTTTACCCAGCGACATGTAGAACAGGATATTCATCACGCCTAGAGAAGCACTATAGCAGAGCAGATCCCGCCATTTCAGGAATTGTAAACGTCGGATAACTTTCCAGGAACGGAACATGATACAGACAATAATGGCGGCAAAGCAGAGTCTTAAAATAGTGACAGTGATCGGGTCAAGCACCAGGAAAAGTTGCTTGGCGAAGGATGCACTGATCTGGTATGAAGTCATGGAGAGAACCATGTACAATACAGCAAGAAGTTGGACGTTTGGCATGGGAGAAACTACTTATACCAGAAGGGTATAATCGAGATACAGAAGAAAGCGGAAGTATATCAAACTGGTTAATTTTTGATGAGTAGGGCAGAAGAATATTTTGTGAATACGAAGCAGATTTTGGATCAGTGGATTTAAATTTTTGATTTTATCCCCCACCGAAAAAATTAAATTCAACGTTAATTGTTGATGAGATTGTGGTTACAAATTAATCAATTTTTAATTTGATCTTAATTTTATATTTATTAAAATGGCTTAGACCTCATGATTTGGGTCAACTTTAAAATAACAATGAAAAATAAAACGATCAAAAAATAATAAGGTAGATAATAATGAAATTAAGATTACTCTCTTGTGCTGTCTTGAGCCTTATGCTGACTGCATGTGGTGGCTCTGATTCTGATAATAACGAGCCAGTCGCAGGCCAACCAACCCCAACCAATCCTGGAACCCCGGATAATGGTGATGGAACATCAGATACGATTTCTGAATTCTATACCTATCAGTTCAACCTGCCGAATATTGATGCTTCAGATATGGAGTCGGAAAAGCTTCTATTGGCCAGTCATAAAAATAAAATCACTGACGGCATCTTGTATGCAGATGATAACCGGACTGTTAATACTGAATATGATCTTGATGAAGATATGACCTTCCCAATTTATGTCACAGAAAAAGGCGTATTCCCTGCAGATCGTGCCCGTACAGCATTAGGTTATAAACTGGAAAAAGTACTGGAAAATACTTCTGAACAATTTACCAGTCGTCCCGTCACTATTCCGGAAAATAACATCAGCAATCATCGACACCTGGAGTGGTACGACCTGTCAGGTAAAGCCTTAACTGAACGTACCAATATTGCTGTCGTGAAGATGTATGACGATACCGAGACCAGAGTTTTCTTTAATACTGATACCACGGATGCTGAACGTAAATATTACAATCAATTTGCTACCAATTTTGTCGGTTTACAGAAGGCGCGTACTTTCCCGAACGGATCTAAATGTTTCCGTATTCTGGCGGAACATCCTGAGGAAGAATTTATTGAATTTGATCCGGATATCAAAACTGGCTATCGTACACTGGCTGAATGGCAGACAGGCGAGTCTGTTCAAGAGATGGCGAAAACCATTTTAGATGGCACGATGGCTAACCTGAAATTTAAAAAAGCCGAATATAAAGACGATGCGCAGCAATATTATAAATACTTTGGGGCGATCGAATATCAGGGTGAAATTTATTCCAGTACTTTCTCGGAACATGGAGAGCATATTGATCATGCCGATTATATTGCTCAAGCAAGAAAAGCTGCCTTGGACAATTTAAGGGAAGAGGGTGCAACTCCTCTAATGCTCAAATGGACAGATTACCTGTATGACCATCTTGCTTCGGCATGTGATGGCTATAATGTGACAGCAGCTACAACATTAAATACAGCTATTAAGGATGCAACGCCACGCTAAAATTAAATAGGTCATTTAAAAAAGGCGCTTGAGCGCCTTTTTTATTTAGTGCTTTCTTCTTTGTGTCATCACCGTACAGCCAATCGACGCACTGATAATGGTGGCCAGTGCCAGCCATTGTGTCCACAATAAAGTTTCGCCTAAGAATACAAAACCGGAGAGTGCTGCAACCGCAGGTTCCAGGCTCATTAGAGTGCCAAAACTCAATGCGGTTAAATTACGCAGTGCAATCATTTCCAAAGTAAAGGGTAAGGCACTGGCAAGTGCAGCCAAAATAACAAAATACATGAGGCTGCTTGGCTCAAACACATGAGCAGGCATTCCCGCAAATAGGGCAATCGGCATCAGCACCAGCATGCCGACGAACATGCCCAGACACACGGTATGATTCCCTGATACACCCGAAGGTTTTTGTCCGGCCACGATATACAGTGCCCAGCAGGAACCTGCACCTAAGGCAAACAGGATGCCCATCGGGTCAAGCGGTTGTGCAGCCTGATCAAAGGGAAACAACAGAACCAGCCCCAGAATGGCCAATCCTACCCAGATAAAATCAAATTTCTGCCGGGCATAAAACAGGGCAACACTTAAAGGGCCAATAAATTCAAAAGAGACTGCGATTCCAATCGGCAATCGATCAATTGCCAGATAAAACAGCATATTCATGCCAGCTAATGCCAAGCCATAGCTGATAATGGCTGGCCATCTGACCTGGCGGAAATTGATCTGCCAGACTTTAAAAATGAGCGCCAGAATCAATGCACCCAATAGCAGGCGCATGGCAGAAACGGTCAGGATCGGGAACTGGCCAAACAGATATTTGGCAAAGGAGCCGCTGCTCTGCATGCTAATCATCGCGATCAGCAGAATCAGCGGCGCTTGCACCATAGGTGCAATTTTAAGATTTGGCATGACTAAATTTGTTTCGATTTCTCGAAGAGCGGAAGAGCAGCATCAGCTGAGTAAGGCTTAAAAATAAAAACCTTTAAGCAATAAAAAAACCACAGCCCGAAGACTGTGGCTTTTTAAAAACCTGAATTAGAACAATACGCGAACGCGGATTGTACCTTCAAGGTTGTGTAGAGTATCGAGTGCTTCTTGAGATGCAGTTGCGTCTACATCCATCACCAGGTAACCCACATCGCCTTTGGTCATTAAAGTCTGACCAGAGATGTTGATGCCATGTTCAGCAAACAGGTTGTTGATCTTAGACAGCACACCCGGAATGTTTTTGTGGATGTGAAGCAGACGGTGTTTGCCTTCAGTTAATGGAAGCGCGATTTCTGGGAAGTTCACTGCAGAAAGCGTCATACCTTTATCTGAATAAGCTACAAATTTCTCAGCAACTTCCAGACCGATGTTCGCCTGAGCTTCCATAGTAGAACCGCCCACGTGTGGAGTCAGGATCACATTTGGAATGTTACGTAGTGGAGAAACGAATTCTTCACCGTTCGCTTTAGGCTCTTTAGGGAATACATCAACCGCAGCACCCGCAAGATGGCCAGATTTCAATGCTTCAGCCAGATCTTCGATCACCACACATGTACCACGTGCCGCATTGATGAAGATTGAGCCTTCTTTCATTTGCGCGAATTGTTCTTTGGTCATGAAGTTACGTGTAGACGGAACATCAGGAACGTGAATAGAAACAACATCAGCATTTGCAAGAAGTTCGCCCATTGTGCCGACCTGACGTGCATTACCCAGTGGTAATTTAGTCACTGTGTCGAAATAGATCACTTTCATACCCAGGCTTTCAGCAAGGACAGAAAGTTGTGAACCAATTGAACCGTAACCAACGATACCTAAAGTCTTACCACGAGTTTCGAACGAACCTACAGCAGATTTGTTCCAGCCGCCTGCATGTGTATCTGTAGATTTTTCAGGTACACGGCGAAGCAGAAGAATCGCTTCAGCAAGTACAAGTTCAGCAACCGAACGTGTATTTGAATACGGTGCGTTGAATACCGGAATACCGCGACGCATTGCTGCATCCAGGTTCACCTGGTTAGTACCGATACAGAAACAACCTACCGCGATCAGTTTGTTCGCAGCTTCAAACACTTCTTCAGTGAGCTGAGTACGGGAACGGATACCAATGAAGTGTGCATCTTTAATCGCTTCTTTCAGTGCTTCACCCTCAAGCGCTGTTTTGCGATAGTCGATATTGGTATATCCAGCTGCATTCAATGTGTCGATTGCGTTCTGGTGAACGCCTTCTAACAATAGAAAACGGATTTTATCTTTAGGTAGAGATAGATGTTGGCTCATTACGGCTCCGCTACAAAGGCCAAATTTAGTCGCCGTATAATAGCACAGGAATGGGGCGGTTATACATTTCCTTGATGACTACAATATCAGCTATTTTTGCAAGTGATAGTAGTGAAAATGATAGAACTGGTTGAGTTAAACTATCATTTTCAAAGGTATATTATCAAAATTGTCATTTTTTAAGGGAAAGCCCTAAAAATAGCTTATAATATTGCGCCATGCTGTTTAAGCTGCCAGTTTTGGTGCTTTAATCATCATGTTTCGCCTGCTTTGTATACAGGTTTTAATGCCTGAAAAATATACAAATAAACTGGCGAGGTCTCTCTTGTTTAATTCATGCTAGGTCTGCAAACGATGAATGCTCCAGTCGCTTTAACCCCAGAGTTATTGACCCAATTGACTGCAATTGTGGGTGAAAACCGTATTAAAACTGATGCGGACAGCCTCCAGAATTGGGGTCGTGATCATACCAAACACTTTGATCCAAACCCATCGGTCATCGTTTTCCCATCTTCGACTGAACAGGTTCAAGCAATTGTGAAGCTTGCCAATCAGTTCAATGTTGCAGTGACTCCATCAGGTGGTCGTACTGGTCTTTCTGCAGGTGCTGTCGCTGCGAATGGCGAGATTGTGGTAAGCATGGACAAGATGAACCAGATTCTGGAATTCTTCCCGGCAGACCGTATGGTGCGCGTACAGGCAGGTGTGGTGACTGAACAGCTGCAAAACTATGCTGAAGAGCAGGGCATGTACTATCCGGTTGATTTTGCCTCTTCTGGTTCAAGCCAGATCGGCGGGAACATCGGCACCAATGCCGGCGGGATTAAAGTGATCAAATACGGCATGACCCGTAACTGGGTGCTTGGCCTGACTGTGGTGACTGGTAAAGGTGATGTACTGCGTCTAAACAAAGGCATGATTAAGAACGCAACGGGTTATGCACTACAACACCTGTTCATCGGTGGTGAAGGTACTTTAGGTTTAGTCACTGAAGCAGAAATCAAGCTGGAACGTCAGCCACAAGACCTGCAAGTGCTGGTACTGGGTGTACCTGATTTTGATGCGATCATGCCAGTATTACATGCCTTCCAGGCAAAAATCGACCTGACTGCATTTGAGTTCTTCGGTGAGCTGGCGATGCAAAAAGTATTGGCCAATGGTCACGTACAGCGTCCATTTGAAACTGAATGTCCCTTCTATGTATTGCTTGAGTTTGAAGCGCCGTTTGAGCCGATTATGGACAAGGCGATGGAAATCTTCGAGCACTGTATGGAACAGGGTTGGGTGCTGGATGGCGTGATGAGCCAAAGTCTTGAGCAAGTACACAGCTTATGGCGTCTGCGTGAAGACATTTCTGAGTCGATTGCTCCATTTATTCCATACAAAAATGACATCTCTGTACTGATCACTCACGTACCGGCATTCATTAAAGAAATCGATGCGATCGTGAATGAAAACTACCCAGATTTCGAAATCTGCTGGTTCGGTCATATCGGTGACGGTAACCTGCACTTGAATATCCTGAAACCGGCTGACCTGACCAAAGATGAATTCTTTGCGAAATGCCAAGTCGTGAACAAGTACGTATTTGATACTGTGAAAAAATATGACGGTTCAATTTCTGCGGAACATGGTGTGGGTATGACCAAGAAACCTTATCTTGAATACACCCGTTCAGCTGAAGAAATCGAATACATGAAAGCCTTGAAAAAAGTGTTCGATCCAAATGGCATCATGAACCCAGGCAAACTATTCGATCTTTAATCAGAATAGATTTACAAAAGCGCATCGAAAGGTGCGCTTTTTTTATTGCTCTGTAACTGGACTTACAGAGTCTAAATAGCGTTAAGCTGAAAAGCCCGGCATGATAATTTCTGCATAATAAAGATAATCTGGGTTAAACAATATGTTACGGTTATTGGCGGTTACAATTTTAGGTCTGGGTGTGATGACATCAGGTTGTACAACTACCCAGAAAGTGATTGCAAAAGTGCAGTCTTCTTCAGATACACCTTTGGATCAGGTGCTTAAAATGAGGCCTGACCTGCGTGAAGAACTGGCAACAGTCGAGATTCGTCAGTTCTTTAATCGTGTTGAGTCACCGACAGTTGGACAGGTGAAAGTAACTGAAACAGGTCTGATGGATGATTCGGTGAGATCGATTCAGACCATTTATCATTTTAGGAAAGAAGATAAAAACTGGAAAATGCACAATACGGAAAAGCTCTATCAGTGTGTACGAGGTTCAAATACCAAAACTTTCCAGAAAGCAGCATGTCCATAATAATGTTTGATCTTTAAACAAAACTTCGTTAAAAGCGTATCTTCAGGATGCGCTTTTTTGCTTTTTGGGGCGATATGAAAAACGATATTAATATAGAAACTGTGCTTAGTAATATAAGTTATGAACTACAAAAATTATTTGATTCTGCCCCATACAATACTTTTGATTACTTAGATTTAGTACAGCTTCTTATTCTCTATAGATTTGAGGAGTTTTCTAAACGGCTAGAACAGCATACCGATTTATTAGAGTCTTTACTAACTAGATTAAAATACGCGAATCCTCATTTCAATTTAGATGAAGTCTTTGAAGCAGAAAGAACTGCAAGAAAAGTATTAGGGGTATTTGATAGCCAGTATAAATTCGCTGATACTGATGAATTAGATTTCCCTTTAAATATAGATAAAGATAATTTAGAAAGAAGCTATAGAAAAATAAACAGACAACTATTTGATATACATAAAGAACAATTAAGAATTTCTTTTAATAATGAAGATGTTTTGAAATTACAGAGTGAAGCTAATCAATTAGTTGAAGAGTTAAGAGTAAAGAAGTATTTATTAAATCAGGATATAGACGATAAAAATAATAGCTTAATTAAAAAATTATATGATGAAATTCATGAGGAAGAAGGGCGAATTCAAACATGAGGTGCGACAGTTTCAAAAGCCTTATGATAATCAACAAGCTGAGCAAATTTCTCTAATGGTGTAAGCCAATCTAACGCTTTTCTAGGACGAGTATTCAGTGACATGGCGACTTGATTTAAATAATGCTGATCTGCCTGATTTAAATCAATCCCTTTAGGTAAATATTGCCTAATTAAACCATTCATATTTTCGCATGTACCTTTCTGCCATGGCGAATGTGGGTCACAGAAATATACATCTATGCCTAAATCTTCTTCTAGGATTTTATGTTCTGACTTCTCACGTCCACGGTCATAGGTCAACGTTTTACGTAGTTCTGCAGGTAAATATTTCAGAGCTTCAGTTAAAGCCTTGCGCACTGATTCTGCCTTTGCATCAGGTAATGTTGCCAAGATACAGAGCCGTGTATTTCGTTCAATAAGTGTTGCTATCGAACTTTTATTGTCTTTACCTTTAATTAAATCGGCTTCCCAATGACCCGGTATTTTTCTTTCTTGAACTTCGGCTGGGCGCTCATGAATAGTTTTAATATCCTGTAATATAGAATCTTTTTTAGGTTCACCGTTAGCTTTTCGCTTTTTATTTTCATGACGCAGACAGGATAATAAGTCTTTTTTCAACTCACCCTTTGGTAATGCTCGTATAGTTGAATAAATCGTTGTATGGCTTACATTCATTGTTTGATCCAAATCAGGAAATGTCTTTAAACGCTTTGCTATTTGCTGAGGAGACCATAAACAACGGATCGCTTCAACAATAAATCTCCAGAGAATTGAGTCGATTTTGAGTTTTCTGTGACCGCGTCTACGTCTAGCGAAGGTGTTATCAGAAGCATATTGAGCTTGATAAACGTCATTGATGCTATTTCTTTTAAGCTCACGATAGATCGTACTAGGATGTCTTTTAATGAGTTCAGCAAATTTTCTGGCTGAAAAGCCTTCTTTTCTTGACTCAAGCATTAATGCAGTACGATCTTCAAAGTTAAGATGATGGTATGACAATTTTATATACTCCATAAACCCTTTAAATTAATTAGGTGGTTTATGTCGCACTTCAAGTTTTACTCTGCCAAGTTTCGATAGCAAACAAATATAGAAATTGGGCTTTAGGTATTTTGCAATTATTGGAACAATATTGATATTGGGTTTTCTTAACATCTCTATCCAAAATTGGAATCATTTAAGAGATAGTACCTATATTCATATTCCACTTGGTTGGGAAAGTCTAATCAAAACATTGATGCTTTTTAGCTTAACTACACCTGCTTGGTACTTAGCTCGTGAATCTTCTAAACATCGTAAAGTGGCATATAAAGCCAGAATGTTGGGAACTGAACTCGCTTCTTTCCCACTTTATGCCCGTGAATTTAAAGATGAGGATCGTTTAGAACTTCGGAAACATTTAGCAGATCGTTTCTTTGGACAGGAACTTTATAACGATTCGAAAGCTGATTCAAATTCTGATAATTCGTTGGAACAAGTCAAATTACTGACAGAGGCAAATAAAGTTTTAGCTGAATCTTTTAAAATGAAGAAATCGGTTGAGAACAGTTAAAGTTCAAAATACTTTAAATCCGATCTCTGCTAAAATTATTCTTCTCTATTTTAGATAAAGTTCGGTCTGCTATTAATGGGCAGACTGGCAATAACAACTCCCATGCAAAACGCCCAAACCCACAAACTGACCCGTGCCACACTGATGTTTCCTCTGGCACTGGTGCTGTTTGAATTCTCCGTCTATATCTGTAATGACCTGATCCAGCCGGCCATGTTGGCCATTACCCGTGATTTTGGCGTAAGCAGTTCCTGGGCACCATCTTCTATGTCCTTTTTCCTGTTAGGTGGGGCATTTGTTGCCGCAATTTTAGGACCCTTATCAGACCGATTAGGCCGTAAAAAAGTCCTGCTCGGTGGCGTAGCTTTTTTTGTAATCTGCTGTCTGGCGATTTTACTCACACCGAATATTCAAAGCTTTCTGTTCCTGCGCTTTTTACAAGGTTTTGGCTTGTCCTTTATTGCTGCTGTGGGTTATGCCGCGATTCAGGAAAGTTTTGAAGAACGCGATGCCATTAAAGTCATGGCACTTATGGCCAATGTCTCCTTGCTGGCACCACTTTTAGGGCCAGTAGTCGGTGCCTTTATGATTGACCATGTCTCATGGCACTGGGGTTTTATCGGCATTGCCTGTCTGGCATTTCTGAGCTGGTTTGGACTAAAAGCGAAGATGCCGAATCCGAATATCAGTATTCCCAAACAGCCACTCAGCTATATTATCGATGACTTTAAACAGGTCCTGAAAAATAAGCGTTTTGTGATTATGACCATGGCATTGCCACTGGTGAGCTTGCCATTGATGTTATGGATTGCCTTATCTCCCGTGATTCTGGTTGAAGAACTAGGCTTGAGCAGCATGCAATATGGCCTGGCTCAGTTTCCGGTATTGGGTGGCCTGATTCTGGGCAATATCATTCTGCTAAAACTTATCGACAAGATGCCGCTCGGTAAAACAGTGATGCTGGGTGTGCCATTGATGTTGTTTGGAACCATTTTGCTTTTAGTGGGAATGCTGATTTCGGATTATTTTCTGCATTGCCTGATTATCGGTACGACTTGTATCAGTCTGGGAGAGGGGATCAGCTTTTCGGTATTGTACCGTTTTGCCCTAATGTCTTCTGAAGTGTCTAAAGGCACGGTTGCGGCAACAGTATCCATCTTGATGATGCTGAGTTTCTTTATCGTGATTGAAGTGGTCAGAATTGCTTATGAAGCTTTTGATCTTTGGGCTTATTGCGGTGCCTCGTTTATTTTAATTGCGCTGTGGTTTAGCTTGCCACGTATGCAGCTGAAACAGGTGATGTTGGAAAGAAAAGGGCGAGGGGAGTTTTAAAAGAATTCCTTTCTCTTAAATATTTAATCGAATGAAGCTATTTACTTTATTTGCCTCAAATAAAAGTATTGAATGTTCTCTCTCCCTATGGGAGAGAGAGGGAAATATTAATAAAATAACCTTACCTTTGCGCAGCAGTGCTACTTGTATCTTGATTGATATAGTGATTAGAATCCAAAAGTTAAGCTTCAGCCGGCTGCTCCAACTTCTTTAATTTCATATCAAAGATAAATGGTCCAAACGGCAGAATCGACGCGATCAAGCCCAGAATAAACATACTCAGAGACCATTTCTGTTTTTCGCAGACCGCAAATAACACCACAAGAAAAAGCACGAAAAGAACGCCGTGACCCATGCCGATATATTTTACCAGAATCGGGTTATCCATCATGTACTTGACCGGCATGGCAATAAATAACAGCAGCAGAAATGAAATACCTTCAAGCAATCCAACCAGACGCAAAGTTTTAATATTCACGCGCGCTCACTCTTCTATGTTCTATTCAATCAGGCTTGAGTGTACCCAATCTACCAATTTAAGCAAAATGAAATTTATAGGATAAAATTAATTATTTTAAATACTTATATCCTAGTGCTCCGCTTGGTTATTTGATTTCAACAGCTAGTAATTGCTGTCTTAGAGACAATAATTCAGGCAAGGTTTCCAGTAACAGACTGATCTGTTTAAGCACCAGCAGCAGGTGGGTAGAAATATGTTCCTGCTGACTCAGTTGCCGGATTTCTGCCAATTGGCCTTGAATGTCCTGCTGCGGTACATTTTCAGGATTTGATAGGGCAGAGGTTAAAGTCTGCTGACAGGCAGAGAGCAGTTGCAGAATTTGCGGATCAGATACCTGTTCACGATGGCTACCCAATGCGGAAATATAACTGAGCTGACTGTGACTATAAACTAGATAATGAAAGGCATTGCGAATCAGCACCGGATCTGGATTTGGTTCGGTACTCAGACTGGAAATCATATTGGAAAGGTCAATCTGGGCATTGTGGGCCAAACGACGTGCTGTCCGATAAGCAATGCTGTTATTTTTGCCATGCTGATATTGCTCCAGAATAGCCAGTAAATAGTTCAGCGTCGCTTGGGAAGATTTTTTGATGTTGCTGGAAATATTACGGAAATTCCAGTCTGGCCAGATGCAGCTGACCGCCAGCCAGGCGATCAGACAGCCAATCAGGGTATCGATAATTCTCGGCAGAATGACTGCATAGCCAGCGCCTTTCAGATTAAAAATCAGCAGTACCACCAAGGTTGCCATCAATGTGGCCATAGCATATTTCTTGGAGCGCAAATAGAAAAAACCGACACCGAAAATAACCGTGAGCAGCAATTGGCCTTCAATACTCGGCACAAAATACAGGATCGGAATTCCCAGGATGACGCCGAGCAATGTACCTAAAGTCCGCAGTTTTAAACGGCTTTTGGTAGCGAAATAACTGATCTGGCATACAAACAGACTGGTCAGCAATATCCAGTAGCCATTTTTGGCAAAGGGTAATAGGGAAATGGCATAGCCAACCAGAAAGACCAAAGCGATCCGCACCGCATGGCGAAACAGCGCTGATTGTGGTCTCAAATGGGGTTTTAATTTCAGCCAGAAATCTGCGGGTCCACGCAGGTCATCATCAAACAGGCTGGAATCATCAAAATGCTTTGGATAATCTGGACGGTAAATGACTTGTCCATCCTGCAAATGTTGCAGCTGTTCATACACACTCAGCAGATTGCTCAGAATGAGCTGTAAGTTTTTCACTTCAATATTCTGGGGGTGCTGCGCAATCCAGTCCTGCATGGAAGCTTCTAATGCTTTGAGTGCCAGTTGATGCTGTTCAGGAAGCTGATAAGTTTCATTACGCAATACGCAAGCAGCCAACTGCTGGCAGGCAAGCGCCTGCAAGTGAATATTTTTCTGAATCCGAAAGATCAGATCGGTACGGCTAAAATGCTGGTGAATCTGCTCGTAATGCAGATAGTTGGCAGTTGCCTGCTCATGAATATCCTGAGTCAGAAAATAAAGATTCAGCCAGTAAATAGTTTTATGATTTAGGCGCGAGGCTTTGAGTCGGGTCAGTAAAGAATCTTTGGTGCGGTTAAAGCTTTCAATGACTTGGGTATTTTTTAAGGAAAGTTCATAAAGCAGCGGTTCGACATTATTCTGATTATCGGGATCAAATAATTTGGCTTTGGTCGATAGCAGTTCGGCCATCTGTTGTAGGTTGATGGACAGATTTTCCTGAACCTGTAAAGTTGGACGAATCAGATAAAATAGGATAGAAGTCAGGCCATACCACAGTACACCAACTACAAAATACAGCGGCTGTTCGTACCAGTGCGCATATTCTCCCAAGCCAAACATGGTGTAAATGGACAGCAATACAGTGCCAAATGAAATGGTGGCATAACGCTGTCCCAAAGCCCCCATTAAGATAAATACGGCACTAGAAAGTGATAGCCAGAGTGCAAACCAGACTTTATAGGAGTGCAGAAATTCCAGCATGCTACTGACTGCAAAAAACAGCAGCATGACCAGCCCCAGATTGCGCAGCCTTAAACTTAAACGGTCATCAAAATCGGTCAGGGCAGTAGCAATTGCCCCTAAAGTAACCGGAACAATCAAAGTCTCATAGCCGAGAAGTTTTAGACCAAAAGTCGTTCCTGAAAGCACAATAAACATCTGCAAACAGTAAGTCATCAAGGCACTGGACTGAAAAGGCAACAGGGCTTTTTTAAGTATGTGCTGAAGAGGATGCAATATGGAATCTGAGCTATTCACAAGAATATGATCCGTGGTATTTGACTGCCGGTTTTGAATGCAATTTAAGCGCCAATTTCAAAAGAAATATCTACTAAAAAACGGGCAAGAAGCCCGTTTTTGAATGCTAATAATCTGTAATAAATCAGATTACGCCACATGCAATACGTTCACCGCCACCGCCTAATGGCTGCGGTTCATCTGAATAGTTATCACCGCCTGCATGGACCATGATGGCACGACCCTGAACATCTGCCAGTTTCAGGCGTGGCGCAAGCAGAGTCACACGTGCTGTACCATCAGTGTTTACTTTAAGGGCTGGTAAGTCACCCAGATGACCCGTCATGGGTGTGCCATGATGAGGTGCCTGATTCGGGTTGTAGTGACTGCCGGCAGCAAGTGCAGCACCTGGTTTGCCATCTTTTTCACCCGGTGCACATGAACCATTTTCATGAATGTGGAAACCACGCTCACCCGCAGGAAGCTGTTTCAGATTAGTACGAATCACCAGGCCAGCCGGACTGTCACTCAATAATACGGTACCAATCGATTCACCGACGCCCTGTGCAGAGACAGCATTCAGGGTCACGGCTTTAACATTTTCAGTCGAAGTGGAGGTTGAAGCGCAACCGGTAAAAAGTGCGGCACTGACTGCGCACAAAGCTGTAAGTTTAAACAATGAAGACATAATTATCACACCTTGATCTTTATTCTGCTTTTCGGAATCTATTGAAACAGAGCAAGACCAAAAGCACTATGGAAAATCGGTACTTAAATGTTTTAATTTGTTTAAGCCAGTCAGTCTTGTGATTTCGGTGTCTTGTTGCGGCGCAGACGGAATTTTTTCTTCGGTTCAACCTCATGCGCCATAGTGGCTTTAGGCATCATCAAAAGTTCATTCAAGTTGCTTTCATGCAGCCATTCACGCCAGATGGCCAGTAGTACGGCCAGAATCACCGGTCCAATAAAGACACCGACCAGACCGAAACTGGCAATGCCACCTAAGACACCAAACATGATCAGCAGGAATGGAATTTGTGTTGCACCTGAAATGACCAGTGGACGAATCACATTATCTGCCGTACTCACAATACAGACACCCCAGATCATGACCCCTACGGCTTCAATGGTTTGACCTTGCGAGAACAGCCATAGCGAAACTGCACCATAAGCAACAGGAGGGCCAAAAGGAATTAAAGCAAAGATAAAGGTGATAATGGTCAGTACCATTGGGTTCGGTACGCCAGCCACAAAGTAGCTGATACCTGCCAGTAAAGACTGGGCAATCGCCGTTAAACCTACGCCATAGACCACCGCACGTGTAGTATCCGAAATTGTAGCCAGATAATGATGAATACGTGGACCGACTACCATTTCAAAGGCTTTACGCACCTGATTCAGAATGGTATGGCCATCACGATAAAAGAAGAATAACGACAGCACGGCAAAACACAGCTTGAAGACATTTTTACTGATTTCATTCAGCACAACTTTACCGTAATTCAGATGACCCTGAATCCAGACTGAAATGGTTTGTGCAATGCTATTTGGATCGGCATTAATCTCATTCAGGGTGCGGGTAATTTCCTTACCTACAAGTGGCAGGCCGCGAATAAAATCTGGAACGCTGAGATGACCTGAGAATACCTGTTTCTGCAATTCAAAATACAGGTTCCGGCCTTCGTGTTGCAGCATAAAAATGGCAAAGATAAAAGGCAAACCAAATACCAGAATCACACCCAGAATCATAATGGTCGCACTCAGTGTCGGCCGATTGCCACTCATTCTTAAGATCGACTGATACAGCGGCCAGGTCATGTACGCAATAATGGCTGCCCAAACTACAGGAATGATGAAATACTTGAGTATGTGAAAACTCAAAAAAATCAGAATGAAAAATAGTCCAAATAATAAGACTTTTTGTAGTGTAGGCGCGTACTGTTGCACTGAATTTAGAAGCTCATTTTTTTAGGTCGTGTCAGGCATATTAACTGAAAAAAAAGCGATCGAAAACGATAGTGCGGGAAGTAGTACGATTATTTTCCTTAGAATAAAAAGAAGAGGCTAAAAATAACAGAACTAGAACCATTGGCTTGGATCGTCAATAATGGCATTCAATAAAGGTTGCCATTGATCCTGTAATTCACGGTACATCTTCTGCTGTTTATCAAAAATAGACAGGCCTTGCATGGCCAGTCGGCTATAGGGTGCACGTTCAGAAATCCAGGTAACCGGTTGCTGATCAATTTTATTAAAGAATTGCTGAATGTCCTGATTACTGGCTGCATTAGGTTTGGTGCGGTTAGCGAGGAGCAGAATTTCAACCTTGCCTTTACGGATACGTTTAATATCCTGCAAATGTTTGAGAAAACGGCGCGTAGAATCAATATCAAAAAAAGAAGGCTGCAGCGGGATAATGATGGCATCCGCTTCACTAATTAGCTGTTCGGCATGATCTTCAGTCAGCGCTCCGGGTGCATCGATAATCAGATATTCCAGATTTTTAGGCGCATCCCCAATCGATTTGGCATTTCGCCAGTCCAGACTCTGAATCGGTGCGGCATCTTTTGGGCGATGTTTCAACCATTGCAAGGTCGATTTCTGGCTGTCCGCATCGGCCAGAGCAACTTTATAACCCTTTTGTGCCAGGGCAGCTGTCAGGCTAATCGCAGTAATGGTTTTACCACAGCCACCTTTCTGATTTGCAATTAAAATAGTTTTCATGACCCGGGATGATTTAATTCTGCTCCCGCCTAGCATATCATTCTTTGCAGGCTTACTGGATGGCAGACCTTTTCAACTTCAGTCGAAGGTAGGCAGCAAAATAAAGCAGATTAGGAAGATTGAATGTCCATTGGAATGGCTATGCTGATTGGTGCCTGTATTGGAGTGGTTTTAACTACCCTGATTCTGGGCCAGACGCGAAATGGTCGAATTAAAGCAGAATATGAACAATATATTGCCGAGCTGGAGCTGGAACATCAGCAAGCTTTAGTCGCTGCACAAAAACGCAGTGTAAATACCAGTCGCGCGGTACTCAAAGGCAAAATGGCCGAGCAGTTGGCACCGATCATGCCAGAGTTTCAATATCTACCTAGTGATGCCAAATTTTTAGGCGATCCGGTGGATTATGTAGTCTTTGATGGTTATACCGATTTTCGTGATGGTGAAGGACTGGCAGAAGATATTGAAGTGGTTTTGATTGATATTAAAAGTGGTGGTGCACGTCTGACCAAAGGCCAGATGGCAATTGCTCAAGCCATTCAGGAAGGGCGGGTACGTTTTGAGACCATCCGGATTGATTTTGAAGACTGAAGGACAGCAAGCTTCAACGCTACACTATGGATAAACTGATTATTGCCGCAGCACTGTTTGCGCTTGGACTATGGATCTGGTCGGAATACTTTCGGGCGATCCCGAATCTGGAGCAGGCCGGGGTACTCAAAAATTTTCAGGTAGAATCGATTGAGCCGCATCAGGCTGAATATCGCGTACTGGCTAAACAGTATTATGGGCCTGAGCGCCGTACCATTCATCCAGCCAGTCCGGTGGTGGGAAGTTTTAATGATCTGGCCTATGTCAGTAATATTGATCTGTTACTGGCAGTACCGGAAGTATCCAGTGCTGTATTTAAACCATTCAAGCTTGAGCAGGACAGGCGTTGTTTGAATATGACCGCTACAGACGCACAGGCCAATCCTGCGAACATTCAACCTCATTTGCTGAACCTGAGTGTGATTGCCGCCAGCGAAGCTGTTGCCAATAAGGTTCGCCGTTTAAAAGCAGATCAGCGGATCTGGCTGCAAGGTGACTGGGTACAGGTCAAATCAGCGACCAGCCAGCAAGAATTTCAGGTTGGAAAAGGCAATCCAAGATCAGCCCAATGCCGTCTGTTCAGAATAACTGATTTAAAAGTGCTGGATTAAAGCGGTTTATGTACTCGTGCCAGCAGCATACGCTGACCAATCTTTGGAATACCTTCGGCATCGATATAATGAACTTCATCCAGTTCAAACCCGGCCTCTAAAAGAGCGGTTTCAATATCCCGGTTAAGATGACAGCCATCTGCCACTTTCTTCTGAATCGGGGTGAGTAAATGCTGTAAGCGCTGAATGTTGAGATGCTCTCGGTTTAACACATGCTCAACCAGATGAAAATGGCCGCCTGGCTTCAGAACCCGGTAAATTTCATGCAGACTTTGGTGCAGATCTGGAATACTGCATAAGGTCCAGGTTGATACGATATTTTCCAGACTATTCTCTGCAAAAGGCAGGGCTTCTGCACGGGCCTGAATCTGTTCGACCGCAAAAGGGCTTTGACTGATACGCTGCTGAGCCAGTTTAAAAATGTCCGGGTTAGGTTCCAGCGCATAGACTTTATCGACGGCCTGATAAAAAGGCAGATTTAATCCTGTACCGAAGCCAATTTCCAGGACTTCACCTGTAATAGGCAATAATAATTCGCGGCGTAAATCCATCAGGGATGGGGTCTGCATGACCTGATTTAGCAGATGCGGAAAAATATGTTGTTGATAGAATTTATACAGCATGGTCGCATTCAAATTATTTTTAGACAGGCTTAGATTAACCGAAAATAATCAGATTAGCTAAAGCCCTCCGCTCACCAAAATTGATCAACTTGTTACTAATTTCAACTATTTATTCATTAAAAAAATCGTACTATCAAGCAAGATATTCTTGAAAAGATTTGATGGAATAAAGACAGAATTATGTTCAAACATCTTCGATACTATGCTTTGGCGGCCAGTCTTTTACTACCGCTTTATGGTCACACTTCTGTAGACCATAATGTTGCCAAAGGACTGCCACCGATGGCTAAAGACCAATCTATTTCAGTCTTGCAGCCGTTTAAAGGTGATTTCCGCATTCTGGGATCAAAAATTTATACCGACGATGAGCAGGCCAAGTTCTCTCCGATCGATTATGCGGTGAGTTGGGGGCTGTTTGCACAACCTGAAATTGCCCGGCACATTACAGTCAACCAGTATAACCGTTACCTGAACTGGAAAATGGATCGCGTGCCAGTGCCTATTGAACAGGCTAAACAGATGGTATCCAATATGCACATCATCCCTGCCAATCCACAAATTGCCAAAGCAATTAAACAGGTAAAACGGGGTGACCTGGTGCGTTTGCAAGGGGAACTGGTGGAAGTACGTGATAAAGACCTCGTCTGGAAATCCTCTTTAACTCCAACCGATACCGGTGATGGCGCTTGTGAAGTGTTTCGGGTCAGCTCAATCAAGTGGATTGAGAAAGTGGGTAAAGGTTAAAACTGGAAAACTTATGGCTTTCTGAAAGGGTCGCTTGGAGTGCTTCAGGGTGACCAGGCTTTATTGATATTTAATTTATTTTTAGCCTTATAGTTTTTCATTTTTAAAGTGAACTACTTCTTCCAAAAAATAATTTTAATCTTAAATATGAATGTCATTTTGTTCTGTTATTTTGATATAAAAAACCGCCAGAAATAGGCGGTTTTTTATTTTAAAGACATGCTTATTTGGCAACCAGTGCTTCACTTTCAAAGGCAATGCCATCCCAGCCATTTTGCATGAACTGGCGGATATTCTGGTGATCCGTTGCTTCTGGTGTGGCCAGCACAGCCGCATAGTGTTCTGCAAACAGGCTCAAGGTTTGTGCCTGATCCAAACCATTCAGTTTGGCAAATGAAAATACTTTGGCACTGCCTTGGTTTTCAGTGGCAGCATTAGCCTGTTGGCCATTTTTAAAAGCAGTAGGTGTATGAGCATAGTGCGCATCGATATATGCAATCACATCTGCAAATTTAGCTTCGCCCGCAGCCAATTGAGCCAGTAATTCCTGAGCCATGTGAATTCCCTCTAACTTAAATCAATTTGAATGGCGTCGAATATACCAATTTTTTGGCAAAGGTCCATGTTCATTCTGCAATTTTAGGTGCATGATGTTATTCATTATTCTCGTCCCACATGGTGGCTGAGAAAAGGTTTAAGATCGAATAAAGACGGAGTAGACATGAACTGGCTTTTGGTGGCAATGGGCGGGGCAATCGGGGCAACACTGCGTTATGGAACAGGAATGTTGATTGCCAAGCCACAGATGCTATTTCCGTGGCCGACTTGGTGGATCAATATTATAGGCTGTCTGTGTGCCGGAATTTTCTTTGCCTTTAGCCAGAAATATAGTTTCCTGCAAACTGAAGCACGGCTATTTTTGATGGTAGGCATCTTGGGCGGCTTTACGACTTTTTCCAGTTTTGGACTAGAAACCTTTCAGCTGCTTAAGCAGGGTGCAGTCACGATTGCCCTCAGTTATGTGATCTCTAGTGTGATTGTCGGAGTATTGATGCTGGGTGTGGGCTTTTATTTCACTCAGCTGGCTTTGGCGCAGGCATAAAAAAGTCAGGAAATTGGAGGTAATTTCCTGACATAAACCACGATTTAAATTGAGAGAAAAATCGGAGGTTTTAAGTTTAACCACGTTTAAAACGGGCAAAACGTTTGTTAAAGCTCGCTACGCGACCTTCATTACTGGTTTGACGTTGCTCACCGGTATAGAACGGATGTGAAGCACTCGAAATATCCAAGGTGACATAAGGATAAGTCTTACCTTTATATTCCTTGGTCTGGCTAGAAGTCATGGTGCTGCCAATCACGAAGTAGGCATCAGCATTGGTGTCATGAAATAAAACTTCTCGATATTCGGGATGAATGTCTGGACGCATCGTAATATTCCTCTTGTAATTTAAGAGTAATGTTATAATGTAACATTTGATATTTCAAGTGAAGTAGGGTTACAGCTTGTAAGCTTATTACTGTAACCTAACTGCGACTTGGCACAATTTCCTCAAATACATCACTCAAATCATCATGTACTTTCAAATGAATCAGGTTCCAGTATTGTCCGGAAATAGTACGGTTTACCATCAGGGTATCTGGCGAAGGTTTGAATACATCCCAATATTTCAGAGAAGGTTTGAGCAATTCCATTCCATCATGATGTGCTGAGTTTTCAGCAAAATCATAATTGGTAGTTAAAGGACGCATCAGCACTTCTAGCCATTGCTCATACAGATCGGCCGGGAATTTTCCGGTTTCTGTCAGGGTATGCAAGGCATCCAGTTGCTGTTCAATGGTCGAAATATCCTTGTCACGGGCTGCATGGATCAGTTCCTTGAAATGAGTAATGATCTCGGTAGAAAGCGTTTTAACACCGCCGTAATCGTAAATAATCACCGAGCCATCTTCACGGAAGGCAAAGTTCCCTGGATGCGGATCACAATGGAAACGTTTCAGATAGAAAATTTCCTGACCAATCGCACGGAATAAACGGCGGCCTAGGGCATTACGGGTTTCTAGCGGCCATTGGCTGGCTGTTTCCATACTTTCACCCTGTTCCAAGCTTAGGGTCAGAATATGGCGGGAAGAATATTCACTAAATACTTTCGGAATCACAATTTGGTGATCGAGCGATTCATGAAAGGCACGCGCCACTTCTAGGTTCTGTGCCTCAATTTCATAATTGAGTTCATTGTCTAGACTATGCTGGATTTCCTTAAAGAGTTGATCCTGCAATTTGCGGTCAATTTTCAGTACACCCATTAAACGTAAAGCCAGACGAACCTGTTTCAGGTCACTTTCACAGGCTTCTTCCACTCCCGGATATTGCACCTTGACCACAACCTGCTGACCATCGGGTAGAGTCGCTTTATGTACCTGTCCGATTGAGGCTGCAGCAAAAGGCTGCTCATCAAACTGCTGGAATAGGTCCTGCAAAGATTTTCCCAATTCTTTTTCGACCTGAGACTGAATCTCTTTAAATGGCATCGGTGGAGCCTGACGCTGCAATTTGGAGATGGCTCGAGCAACTTCAGGCGGAAAAATATCTTTATATTGCGAGGCAATCTGGCCGACTTTCATCACCGCACCTTTCATTTCCCCCAAGGTATCAGCAATCTGTACTCCAATATCCTGAAATAATTTACTGCGTGCAACATTTTTCTGCTCTTCATCCGCAGTTAAATTTTTAATCGAATTGGATAGGGTTTTACTTGCAATACTTGCGGTCATTCCAGCCAATTTCATAAAGCGGCGACCAGGCGTTCGAGCCGTTTTTGCCATGCGAGATTCCTCAAAATCACCATTTTTATGGGTGTATTTGATCATAGGTGACAAACTATAAATTGCCTATATTTAATTGTAGATGTTATGTTGCAAAGCTTCTCAAAGTATTCATATTTGCTTGATATTGTTCACTTGATTTATGCAATTTTTAAACCATCTTGTCGTCTGTACGGCAGTTTTTAAATCAATTATTTAATTATTCTGAAGAGAGCAAAGCATGGTTTTTAAGTTCCTTTCTATGAGGAAAGGCTTAAAATAATGGCATCTCAAGATCAAGAAATTTCAATGAAAGTCTATCGATATTTTACTGGCAAAGATGATGTGAATTTTTGTGCCCGTGTGACCAAGGCACTCAATGAAGGCTATGAGCTTTATGGTGCACCGACCATGACCTTTAATGGAACAGATGTGATTGTGGGGCAGGTAGTAATTAAGGAAGTGGCAGATGAGTCGGAAATTCCACAGGGATTGAAAGATGCATTAAATCAGTAATTCAATGCATCTTTTTTAAATAATAAGAGGATTAGGCACGCTGGCTTAAACGTTTGTTATTGCCATAAAGCCGTGCCAGCAACAGGACACAAGCCACACTGAGACCGACAATCAGTCCGACCCAGACACCTGCCGCCCCCATATCGCCAAAACGGGACAAATAAACTCCAACCGGGAAGGCAATCACCCAGTAAGCAATCATGGTGATCCACATCGGGCCTTTGGTATCCTGCATACCGCGTAAGCAACCTGCAGCACTGATCTGCCAGGCATCCATCAGCTGATAGGCCACTGCAAAGAGCACCAGATAAAGTGCAATCTGGGTCACCATAGGATCAGAGGTATAAAGCGCTACGATTTCACTACGGAACACCCAGAGTAATAACATGATGAGCAGAGCCAAAATCGTCGCGGTCATCAGACCTAAGCCTTGCACTCTACGCATGGCATCCCAGTTCTGTTCACCATAATAAGTTCCCACCCGAATGGTTAGTGCAATGGCGAGAGACATCGGAATCATGAACAGCTGTGAGGTAACAGAAATAGCAATCTGGTGAGCGGCCACAATGGTTTCACCCAATGGGCTCAAGACTATCGCTGCGGTACTAAAAATACTCACTTCAAAGAAAATTGCCAGTCCGATCGGAAAGCCCAGCTTTAAAATCCGTTTCAGCCAATATCCGTTCAGCTTTTCCCAGTGACTAAATGGCTGACTGCTTTGATAGACCCGATTTTTAAAAATATACAGTGCCAGACTCATTAACATGAGCCATTGCAGAATTGCTGTGGCAAAACCACAACCGGCACTGCCCAGTGCCGGAATAGGGCCAACTCCATACATAAAAATGAAGTTTAATGGAACCAAAAGCAGTAGCGCCATGAGGCTAATAGCAGTGACCGGACGTGGATAACCAATGGCTTCAGAATAACCACGTAAAGCCGCATACATGGTCACAGCAGGCATACCAAAGCCGATGGCATGTAGGAACAGACCAGCCTTAGGTTGCAAGCTTTCTGGGACACCTAGTAAAGGTAAAGAGAGGGGCAAAACTTGTAAAACCAGACCCGCAATCACCCCAAGGATGAATGCGACCCATAATGATTGTCGCGCAATTGTGGCAATTTTCTCAGGTGTACGTGCACCTTTAGCTTCAGCGACTAGAGGCGTGGTGGCGATCATGATGCCACTGAAGAGTAGCATGACTGGAATCCAGAGGCCGACACCAACCGCAATCGCTGCCAGATCAGTTGGTGAGAGACGCCCGGCCATAATGGTATCAATCAGGCCCAAACCTGCCTGAGAGAATTGTGTGACCATAATGGGCAACATCAGATGGAACAGCTGTTTTAATTCATAACGACGGGTTGTGGCTGTCAAAACATTCGACACAAAAATTACTCATTAGTGATCATGTGCTTAGAGATAAGGTTTAGCGTTGTAAAGTGAGAAGCACACCAATAAAAATCACCACGCCACCTAAAAGACGTTGCCAGTTCACCGGCATTTTTTCATTGCCCAGCAGACCAAACTGATCGACGATCATGGACATCACCATCTGACCAAAAATAATCATTCCGGTCAGTGTCAGGAAGCCCATTTTAGGTGCAGCATAAATGCTCATGCTGATCGCATAAACACCCAAAAAACCACCTAACCAGAGATACCAGGGAATTGCCATCAGCTCCTGTAAGCCTGGTTTGGGATGTGACTGAAACAGCACGATGCCGGCAAGTACTATTGTACCAATCAAAAAGGAAAAAAATGCAGCTTGAATAGGAGAATATAAATATTCTTTTAATTGGGTATTAATAGCCGTCTGTAAGGTCAGCAAGACCCCGATTGCAAAGACCAAAGGCAATAAAATAAGGAGCTGGGAGGATATTTTCATAATTTTAACTATCTAATTCTATTTAAATTTTTAAGCATTAGGTGATGGCGATTTTAATTTTAGCAGTGTTGTTGCCGAGTCATGTTAAAATTACGCTAGATCTTGTAGTTGTTTTTGAGTAGTTCTTTGGCTGAATTGAATCCTGCACTTATTCCCTTATCCCTGTATATCCATATGCCGTGGTGCGTACGTAAATGTCCGTATTGTGACTTTAACTCGCATGCCGTGCCTGATGGGGAATTGTCTCTCGAGCTGGAGCGGGAATATCTGCATGCGCTGGTAGAGGACTTTAAAACTCAGGTTGATTTTGCCCAAGGCCGTTCGATTCATAGTGTATTTATCGGTGGGGGAACGCCATCACTGATCTCTGCTGCAGGTTATCAGTGGCTGTTTACCGAACTGAAAGCACTGATTCCTTTTGAAGAAAATTGTGAAATCACGCTGGAAGCCAATCCAGGTACAGTGGAGCATGATCCATTTGCTGGCTATTTAGCAGCTGGTATTAATCGTCTGTCGATTGGCGTGCAAAGTTTTAATACCGAGCATCTGAAAAAGCTGGGCCGAATCCATAGCAATGAAGATGCGATCTCGGCGATTGGCCTGGCGCGTGATGCTGGTTTTCAACGGATTAATGTGGATTTGATGCATGGCTTACCTGAACAGACACTAGAGCAGGCACTCAATGACCTGAAACTGGCAGTCGAGAATGGTGCTACGCATATTTCCTGGTATCAGTTAACTATTGAGCCGAATACTGTGTTTTTCCGTACTCAGCCGATTTTACCGGTCGATGAAGTACTGGAAGAGATTCAGGAACAGGGCGAGGCCTATTTAAAAGCCAATGGCTTTATCAATTATGAAGTCTCTGCCTGGCGTAAAGAATTACCCTCGGCACATAACCTGAATTACTGGCAATTTGGTGATTATCTGGCCATTGGAGCAGGGGCGCATGGCAAAGTGACTCAACCGGATGGTGTTTACCGTTTCCAGAAAACCCGTTTGCCTAAAGACTATTTAGCCAAAGTGCCAGCCGAACATTTGCAGTTTAAGCGCATCGAAGCGGCAGATATGCCGTTTGAATTTATGATGAATGCCTTACGTTTAAATGATGGTGTGGAAGCGAAGCTTTATCTTGAACGAACAGGCTATAGTCTGGATACACTGAATGAATTGATGACTTCATTGCGCCAACGTCAATTAATGGTAGAAGATACAGAACGTCTGGCATGTACTGAGCAAGGTCACATCTTTTTAAACTCTGTGCTGGAAGAGTTTCTTTAATTGCCTAATCTATCCGAATAATTAATTCAGTTTAAAAAGAAAAAGCCCGATGAGTTACATCGGGCTTTTTCTTCTCTCTACTATGCGTTTAAGCCATTCGGATTAACGATACTTAGGCGGTAACTTGTGATGCGGGCCATTGTGATGGTTTTTGTTGAAGAAGCCCTTATGGTCTTTCTTGCCAAATTTATCATGACGATCATGCTGGTTAAAATGCGCTTTAGGAGGTGCTTTATGGAAACCACCTCTATGCGGCATTGGTTTCTTATCAAAATGATGCGCTGATGGCGTTGGATGACGATGATCCGGTCCAGGAGCCGCCATTGCTGACATGGTAGCTGTTGTTGCGATCAAACCAATCATTAGAGAAGAAACTAGTTTTTTCATGATCATACTCATATTTATTCAATGAGTTCATCATAGGAGTCAGTGATGTAGGGAAGATGGAGCCATAGACAACACTTTTGTAAATTTCAGGATTTTTTTAATTTTGTATTTAAGTTATTAATAAATAATAATTTTTATTAAATATTCTATATTTTTATGTGCAATTTTTGATTTTAAAATCATCAAAATTCTTCTCAGTTTCTTCATGTTTTAACATGACTAAAATCAGATGAAGAGATTTGGGACAAGATGATGAATGAAAAGCGAATATTTAATTATCTTTTAAATTTAATTAATTTATCTGGAAACTAAAATTAGCCAATTTAAGGTACAAAAAAAGCACTCTAATGAGTGCTTTTTTTCATCTTCGCAATATTAGATTGCAGTGATGTTAGTCGCTGTAGGACCTTTTTGGCCTTGAGCTACGCTGAAAGAAACCTTTTGGCCTTCAGCTAAAGTTTTGAAACCTGAACCTTGGATTTCGCTGAAGTGAGCGAAAACGTCTGGACCATTGTCTTGTTGAATGAAGCCAAAACCTTTAGTTTCGTTGAACCACTTTACTGTACCGGTAACTGTGTTAGACATAATATAACCTATTGAATCTTATGGATTTATAGTCAAAATTTCAGATGACTAGCTGTAACTTTGAAAAATAAAAAGGATGGAGCTTATTGATCTTTAAAACGAAGGTTTATGACTAAAACTGCGATACTTAAAAGAAGACTAACCAAAACAAGAATTTTTCTAGTTATCGCCATCATACCCTGTATTTATAGATATTCAAGTAAATTATATGGATTATTTAATAGACGTCTGAAAATTATAGATATAAATTTGTGTAGTTTGTGTACGCAGCAGATTTTTCTTTGTATCGAGTCATCATTTTGACATATGAAAAAGAGCGCCGTAGCCACTGCTGTCCCATAGTTTGCTTTAAATAAAAAAACCTGAGTCCTAACAGTTAAAATATGAGTGCAAACAAACACTTTAACGACCAGGATTCAGGTTTTGTCACATCAGAATACCGTATTTCATGAGCTAATTAAACCTGTTGTGCGACAGGATTTTGAACAACTTGCTAAAGTACACCATGTTGGACAGAAATTTAGAGCGGCTTCCCGGTGGGATCAGTTTATTGCCATATTGATGTCTCAATTCTCTTGTAGGCAAAGTCTGAGAGATATTCAATCCAATTTGGAGTGCCAACAGGAAAAGCTAAGTCATCTCGGAGCAAAGTCTATTCCCCGAAGCACGCTGGCACGAATCAATGAGCAGCAGCCTGCTGCCTTGTATCAACAGCTATTTTACAAGTTGCTTAAATACTATGACCACTCAAAAGTCGCTCATAAATTTCGCTTTAAGAATCCCTTGTATTCCTTGGATGCCAGTCATATTGACCTGTCGCTTTCCTTATGTGAATGGGCCAAAGTTCACGACTCAAAAGCCAGCATGAAACTCAGTATAGGATTGAATCACAGCAATGATATTCCTGAGTTTGTTGCAGTTGAAAATGGCAAAGAAAATGACATGGTACAAGGCCGCAAATTCCAGTTTCCTGCTGG